>DATBCA010000231.1:0-10345 GCA_036270715.1 Solirubrobacteraceae bacterium | reverse complement strand
CACGTGAGGCACCTCGACGCGGCCTCGCGACGCCGCGAGCGCAAAGCGCATCTGCACCTCGAGGCCGCCGCCGGAACGCTGCGCGAGTGTGAGCGCATCGCACGACACGTGCATCAACGCCAACCCCAACCCGAGGCCATGGCTCCGTTCGCCACCGCGCAGGCCGCGCCCGCGATCGGCGACGAGGACGCTGAGATCGTCTCCGGTCACAGCCGCGACGACCTCGATCTCGCCGTCCGCCGCGGTGTAGGCATGCTCGACGACGTTGGTGAGCGCCTCGGAAGCCGCGAGGCGGATTCGCTCGCGCTCTCCGGGGCTCGCTCCGGCGCCTGCCGCGAACCCGGTGAGCGCCTCGCGCGCGACCGCGATCGACGTGGGTACCGCGGCGTAGGACCGATGCAGGGTTCCCGGAGCGGACACCGTCGCCATGTAGGTGCGAGTTACCCGCGCCGCCGCGGGTGAAAACCATTGCCGGCGCCGCTCGGACCGAGATCGGCCGAACGGCGAGAGCTCGTGGCGCCCGGACGCGCAGCGTCTATGTTTCTCGCCCGTGAGTGACGCCACGCGCCAGGGCCGCTCGGAGCGCGGGCTCGACGTGCGCGAGCTCGCGCCCACGTGGCACGAGCAGCTCCAGCGCTGGCTTTCCGACGCGAGCGCCGCGGACGCATGCGAGCCGACGGCGATGGTGCTCGCTACGGCCGACGCAACCGGCGCACCGTCCGCGCGGACGGTGCTCCTGAAGGAGCTATCGGCGCAGGGACTCGTCTTCTACACGAACCTCGCGTCGCGCAAGGGGCAGGACATGGCCGCCAACCCGCGCGCCGCGGTCGTCTTCCCGTGGTTCGCGATTGGGCGTCAGGCGATCGCCGCGGGCGTCGTCGAGCTCGTGCGAGCGGAGGACGCCGACGCGTACTTCGCCTCGCGCCCGTACGGCTCGCAGATCAGCGCGCACGCCAGCCGGCAATCGCAGGTGATCGCGGATCGTGCGCTGCTCGAGGCGGCGCATGCGGAGCTCGCCGCGCGCTATCCGCGCTCGGCCGCCGTACCGCGGCCCGCGGACTGGAGCGGCTTTCGCCTGGCGCCCGCGACGGTCGAGTTCTGGCAGGGCCGTGCGGACCGGCTGCACGACCGGCTTCGCTACCGGCTGGACGCGGACGGCGATTGGCTGATCGAGCGGCTTTCGCCGTGAGCGCGCTCGCCAAGCGCCATCCGCATGAGGACGTGGGGACCGATGGCAGGGATCTCGAAGACGTCGCCGAGCGCCACGAGGCCTGCCCGCTCGTAGAAGCCGCGCGCGGGAACGCGCGCGTTGCACCACAGGACCGAGCCGCCGGCGACGCGAGCGTGCTCGATGCACATCTCCAGCAGCGCTCGTCCGGCCCCGCGGCCGCGCGCGTGCGGGCGCGTCGCCATTCCGCGAACCCGCCAATCGTGCGCGCCGGGTTCGGGCGGGAAAGACTCGCGCATTACGCTCGCTCCGGCGATCGCCTCGCCGCGCTCGAACACGGCCGCGTGGAGCGTGTCGAACGCGTCGTCGCCGTGGTAGACGAGTTCCCCGGGAGCCTGGCCGGGCCGCAGTATCTCGGCGCGCAGCGCGCGCACGACGCCGACGTCCACGGGCGACGGCTCGCCTGCTTCGGGCCGGCTCGCGCTCATCGGTGTCCGCGGCGCGCCTACTGGAAGCGCTTGGCGGTGACGGGCGTGACTTCGATCCCGCCGCAGCGAGGATTCGACGCCCCGCCGTACGGCGCGATGTGCGCGCCCTTTCCGGAGAGGGTGATCCGATCGTGGCGGCCGGGGAGCGTGAGGCGAAGCTTCGCGGCGGTGGGACAGACGAGATTCCCGAAGCCGGTTTTGTTGGCGTAGTAGACGCCGAAGTACGCGCGTTGCCCTTTCGCGAGCACGACGACCTTGCGTTCGATTCCAAGCGCTCCGGACGGCGACGCGTGATCGGTCGTGCGGATCGGACGGCCGCGCGAGTCGAGCATCGCGACGCGAGGGCTCCCGGTCAGTGAGCAGGCGCGGGCGCCGCGATTGACGAATGCGAACTCGCTCAGGAAGTGGCCCGCGGCGCCGGTCGTCGAACCCGCCCACGCGCCGAGGTGCCGCGCGCTGCAGGCTGGCGTCAGCACTCTGGCCTGGCCGATGCCGGGGACTGAAGCCGCGACGGCGAGCACGCCGACGATGGTCGCCGAACGCCGGCCCGGCACGTTTCTCATCCAACGCCTCCGATCGTTGCGCGTGCCCAAGTAATAGTGAATGCGCACGACGCTGCTCAGCGTATTGGCGGCGGTGTGCCACCAAGCGTGGCCGCAAGATCGGAGTCCCAGGCACAGACGCGGCAGGCGTGCTCATACACCGACCGTGCGAACTCGAGCGCGGACGCGTGCGGATCGTCGCTCTCGCGCACGTCGTCCCACTCGAGGAGGTACTCACCGAGGTGCTCGTCCCAATGCGCGGCCGCGGGAGTCAAGCGGGCGTCGGAGAAATCGTCGGGGGCCACGTGGGCATACCCGTAGAACGCGGCCTTGCCGTGCCGGTGATCTCCCGGCCACCACCCCACGGCTATCTGCTCGGCGTCCATCGCGTTGCGCATGATGAAGTCGTCCGACGGCGGTTCGGCGTCGCGGCCCGAGAACACGTTCACGGCTAGGTCAAACGAGCCCCACCAGGCATTCACCGGGGTCGAGCGCCCGCGAAACGGGGCGCGGAAGGCGCCGAGGACGAGCGCCGCGCGCGTCGCGGCTGTGAAATAGGACTCGACCGCGTCGACGTCGTAGCTCGCGTGCTCGCGGTCCGCGTCGAGCGGCGCGGTCCACGGCACCTCCTGCGGGGTCGTATTGATCTCGACGGCGCCGGCGAGAGCTCGGACCGCCGCCAGCAGCTCGCGCGTCACGTCCGCGACGGCGCGGTCGGGCGTGAGCGGGACGCGGCGGATCGCGCCCCCGCTGTGCTCGACGACGGCCTCGTGGGCGTGGAGATCCAGCGCGGCCACGACGACGCCTGACCCGTCGGGCGCGGGCAGCGGCAACGTCTCCCATCCGCGCGCGCTGAGACGCAGGGCGGCGTGCTGGAGCTCGGGCTCGGGCGGTGCCAGCGCGACCGCAAGCTTGCCGAGCACCTGGGTGTGCGCGTGCAGCGTGTCGCACGTGGCGCTCCAGTCCTCGTAGTTGACCGAGGGGAGCGAGTCGCTCATGACGCCATCGCGCGAGCTCGCATCGCTCACGAGCCTCGCGCGGAGCTGTGCGCGTCGCTCCGGCTGAGGAGCGCGTAGGTGTCGGGGCGCCTGGTGGCGAGGAAGGGGAACAGGTCGAGCCAGTCGCGACGCTCGTCGAGATCGAGGTCCGCCACGATCACGGCCGGCTCCGCGCGCGGCGCCTGCACGAGCTTGCGGCCGTACGGATCGCAGATGAAGGAGGACCCGTAGAAGGTCAGCGGAGGCTCCTCGCCGATGCGGTTGACGGCGACCATGAACACGCCGTTTGCGATTGCGTTCGCGCGGATCACCTGCTCCCACAGCGGCTCGGTGTCGAACGCGGGGTGGTCCGGCTCGGAGCCGATCGCGGTCGGGTAGATGAGCACGTCGGCGCCCTCGATGCTGTAGGCGCGCGCGACCTCGGGGAACCACTGGTCCCAGCACGTCGGCAGCCCGAGTGCGACCTCGCCGAGCGCGACGAGCGGGAACGCCTCCCCGTCCCCGGGACCCGGACGGAAGTAGCGGTCCTCGTGGTAGCCGGCGGTGACGGGTATGTGCAGCTTGCGGGTTCGCGCGACGAGCTCGCCGTCGGGAGCGACGATGATCGCGGTGTTGAAGCCGAGACCGTCGTCGGCGTCGGCGCGCTCGTACAGCGACGCGTGCACGTACACCCCGGTCTCTCTCGCCATGTCCGCCGCGAAGCCGTACGTCGGCCCGCCGGGCAGATCCTCGGGCTCGACCCCGGCCGCCTGCGCGCCGCGCGGATCGGCGGCGAAGTAGCGGCTGAGGGTCAGCTCCTGCTGGCAGACGAGCGCCGCGCCGGCGTCCGCGGCTCGCCTGATCCCCTGCGCGAGCGCTTCCCTGTGCTCCTCGGGGGCGGGGTGCCAGCGCTCCTGCACCGCGGCGATCCGAAATGGCTCGCGCTGAGGTGGCTGCGTGCGCGCCGGCGAGTCGCGCGGACCCTGCGCGACGATGACGGGGATCGCGTCGTCCACAGCTGGACTGTAGGCGCTCGTGCGATCGAGGGTGATCGCCCGATCGAGGGTGATCGCTTCTGTACAGTGGCGCCGGGTGAGCGCGACGCTCGACTCGACGCCAGCGGCCGACGGCTACCGGATGCCCGGCGAGTTCGAGCCCCACGCGGGCTGCTGGATGGCGTGGCCGGAGCGAGGAGACAACTGGCGCTTGGGTGCCAAGCCGGCGCAGGCGGCGTTCGCCCAGGTCGCCGAGGCGATCGCCGTCTCCGAGCCGGTCACGATGGCGGTCTCCGACGCGCAATTCGAGCATTGCCGTGCACTGCTCTCGGATGCGATCAGGGTGGTTGAGATGTCCACCGACGACGCGTGGATGCGCGACATCGGGCCGACGTTCGTGACCGACGAGGCCGGCCACAGGCGGGGCGTCGACTGGCGCTTCAACGCCTGGGGCGGTCTACGCGGCGGCCTGTACTTCCCGTGGGACCGCGACGACCGCGTCGCGCAGAAGGTGCTCGAGATCGAGCGCGCCGACCGCTACCGGGCCCCGATCGTGCTCGAGGGCGGAGCGATCCACTCCGACGGCGAGGGCACGCTGCTCACGACCGAAGAGTGCCTGCTGAACCCGAACCGCAACCCCGAGCTGGACCGCGCAGTCCTCGAGCGGGCGCTGCGCGACTACGCGGGAGCCGAGAAGGTGATCTGGCTTGGTCGGGGCCTCCCTGGCGACGAGACCGGTGGCCACGTCGACAACCTCGCGTGCTTCGTGCGCGCGGGCGTCGTCCTGTTGACCTACACCGACGACGCCTCCGACCCGCAGCACGAGATCTCGCGCGACGCGCTCGAGCGACTCGAGGCGGCGCAGGACGCTCGCGGGCGCTCGCTGGAGGTGATTCGCGTGCGCTCGCCTCGACCGCTGACGATCGGCGGGGAGGAGGCCGCGGGCGTCGACGCGGTGGCCGGTACGCAGCCGCGCCGCGCGGGCGACCGCATACCGGCGTCGTACGTGAACTTCTATCTCGCGAGCACGCGCGTCGTGCTGCCGCTGCTCGACGAGAGCTGTGACGAGGAGGCCGTCGCCGTCCTGCGCGAATGCTTCCCCGACCGCGAGGTCGTCGGCGTGCCCGCGCGCGAGATCCTTCTCGGCGGCGGCAACGTCCACTGCATCACCCAGCAGGTGCCGGCGCTCGGCAACGCGTGAGTGACTCTGATTCCGGCGATCAGGCCGCGGGCTCGGGTGCTGCGCCCGACGGCACGGCGCCGGGCTCAACGTCCGCGCGCATGCGACCCGGGACGAGCAGCGCCGCGAGGAGAGACAACACGAGGAACCCCGTGGCCATCACGAACGTGTCCGTGAACCCGCCGATCGTCGGGAGCCCGTGTCGCGTGTTAGCGGCGATGAACGTGGCCGACAGCTCTCCGCCGAGCGCCCCGCCGAGCGTGCGCATGACGGTGTTCATGCCGCTGGCGACGCCGGTCTGATACGCGGGCACAGCCTGCACGACCAGGTTGCCGAGCGCGGCGAACGCGAGGCCGATGCCCACGCCGAGCAGCGCGGCCGACGCGAGCATGTCGTACGGGTGGGCATGGGCGATGGCGAGCCACGCGAAGGCGCAAGTTGTGACGGCGGTGCCGGCGACGAGCGCGAACTTCGATCCGAACCTCGCCGAGATGCGCCCGGCGGCAAGCCCGAGCACGAACATGAAGACGGTGCTCGGCAGCAGGTAGAGCCCCGAGACCACGACCGATGCACCGAACCCGAACCCGGTGCTCTTCGGCAGCTGCGCGAACTGTGGGAACACGACGAATGACGCGTACATGCCGGCGCCGAGCAGGAAGGCCGCCGCGTTGGCGCTCCACACGCCGCGGATGCGCATCATCTTCATGTCGACCATCGGCTCGTCGCTGCGGCTCTCGACGACCACCCACGCGCAGCACACCACGGCGCCCGCGGCCAGCAGGCCGAGCGTCCTCGCGGAGCCCCAGCCCCACGTGGTCGTCTCGCTGATCGCGATCAGACACATCGAGAGGCCGAGTCCCATCAGCCCTGCGGCGAGCCAGTTGATGCGCCCCGGGACCTTGTTGGGAGACTCGGGCACGAACAGCCAGGTGCAGACCGCGGCGAGCGCGATGACGATCAGCGGTATCCAGAACAGCCAGTGGTAGTCGAGGTGCTCGACGATGACGCCGGAGAGCACGATTCCGACGCCGCCGCCCACGCCGAGGATCGCGGACAGAAACCCGATGCTGCCGGCGACGCGCTCGCGCGGGAACTCGTCGCGTACGATGCCGAACGCCAACGGGAAGATGCCGCCCGCGGCGCCCTGCAGCGCGCGCGCGAGGATGAGCGGGCCGAGCGAGTTGGAGAGCGCCCCCAGCAGCGTTCCCGCTATGAGGACGAGCAGCGTCATCAGCAGCAGGCGCTCCTTGCCATACATGTCGCCGAGGCGCCCGACGATCGACGTGCCCACGGAGGCCGCGAGCAGGTACGCGGTCAGCAGCCACGTGACGCCGGTCTCCGTGGTGTGGAGCGCGTGCTGGATCGTCGGCAGGGCCGGCACGACGGCCGAGCTCAGCACCGCATACGCGATGCTGGCCACGCCGAGCACCGCGAGGATGACGTTGGGGTGCGTGCGCGTGCGCGACCCGCTCACTCGGGCCGCTCCTCGAGCCGTTCGATGAGCACGTCGAGGATCTCGATCGCCCGCGCAAGCGTGCGAACGTCGCGGCCGGGAAGCGTCGCCATCTCCTCGTGCAGCAGCGCTTGGTACTCGGAGCGCAGCCTCGCGTACACGCGCCGGCCCTCGCTTGTGAGCTCGGCGAGCACGACGCGCCGGTCGTCCGGGTCGGATGTGCGCTTCACCCAGCCGCGCCCCTGGAGGCGGTTGACGAGCAGCGTGATCGTCGGCTGCGTGACGCCCTCGCGCGTGGCGAGATCGGTGATCCGCCACGGCTTCGCCGAAAGCGCCTGCAAGACCCCCGCCTCGGTCCGGGAGATGCCTAGGCCGGAGCGGCGCAGGAACAATCTCGTGATGGTGGCGGCACGCTGGGGCAGGCCCTCGGCGATCTCGTCGAGCTGGTTGCCGCGAACGCCGGACGTGGATGTGCCCTGCTCAGGCGACATGCGCGTGTGCAGGCGCCAGGTCGAGCTCGGTCGAGCGTCGAGCGCTATCGGGGGCTGCCCCCTCGCCGCGGACCGGTGGTGCGTGCACGATCAGGACCGGCACGGGGCTGTGATGGAGCACGTGATGGCTCACGCTGCCGAGCAGCAGCGAACGGATCGCGCCGCGGCCGCGCGAGCCCATGACGACTACGTCGTGGTTGCCGCGCTCGATCTGCCTGAGGATCGCGGCGCGCGCCGGTTCGCGGCTGAGAAGCGTGCTGACGGAGATGTGGCTGGGGACGCGCTCGCGTGCGTTGCACAGCGTCGCCTCGGCCTCCGGCTCTGCCCGCGAAGCCACTTCACCGGCGGCAGCCGCGCCGGCGCCGAAGTACGCCGCCGCCGGGGGCAGGTTCACGCAGCTCAGGAGCGTGAGGCGCGCGTGCTCACGGTCCGCCAGATCGATCGCTTGCTCGAGCGCCCGATCCGCGTGCTCGGAACCGTCGAGCGGCACGAGAATGTTTCGGAACATCGTTGGCCTCCGGTCGGTGAGGTTGCTCTGATACATTGTATCATTATATAGACCAACTATGCATCTCCGCCCGCCGTCGGAGGCCGGGGTCGCTTGTCAGCCTCGATCCACTACCCGGCTGCGACGGTCGACTGCGCGCGCTGCTTTGCGGCGCGTACCGCGTCGGTGAGGGTGTCGATGTCGTAGACGCCATAGTGGCGCCGACCGTTGATGAAGAACGTCGGCGTTCCCGAGACGCCGCTTTCGTCGGCGCTCGCCACGTCGATGAGCACGCGATCCGCGTGCGTGTGCTCGCGCAGATCGGACCGGAACCGATCGACGTCGAGGCCCAGCGCCTCTGCGTGTGCCACGAGGGTCTGCGGGCGCAGGTCGTCCTGCTGGTTGAGCAGCGTGTCGTGCATCTCCCAGAAGGCGCCCTGCGCCGCCGCCGCCTCTGCCGCTTCGGCTGCCATCTGAGCCCACGGGTGCACGTCGTTCAGCGGAAGGTGGCGCCAGACGTAGCGCACATCGCTGCCGGTGTCGAGCAGAAGCTCGCGTATCACCTGCTCGGCGCGGCCGCAGTACGGGCACTCGAAGTCCCCGTACTCCAGGAGGGTCACCGGTGCTCCTTCGGGGCCGCGGATGTGGTCGCGTGACGGATCGATGTCTTCGACGAGGTCGGGGAGGTCATCGGCGGTGCGGCCGATCTGGCGAGCGCGCACCTCACGCGGAAGCCTGCGAATCACCGCGATGACGATGCTCGTGAGCAGCGGCGCGAGCACCACGGTGACGAGCGCGGCGAGCTTCGCCTCGTTGAGCAGCCGGCCCGTGAAGGCGAGGCTCGAGATCAGCAGCGAGACGGTGAAGCCGACGCCCGCGCAGGCGCCCGCCGCGGTGAGGACGGGGCCGCTGATGAGCGAGCGCGGGCCGTGCAGTGACGGGCGCGTCGCGAGCCACGAGCCGGTGACGATGCCCGCCGGCTTGCCGAGCAGGTAACCCACTGCGATCCCGAGAAAGACGGGAGAGTCGATCGCGGCAGACAGCAGCGAGCTCGTGATGTGGAGGCCTGCATTCGCGAGCGCGAACACGGGCAGGATGACGTAGCTGACCCACGGATGCAGCACGTACTGCAAGCGCTCGTTGGCCGAGATCGCCGATGTCACGCTGCGCTGGACCGATCGTGCGAGTTCGGGGGTGGGCTGCTCCCGGAAGGAGCGCGCGACCGCGCTCGCCTGCTCGAGATCCGCGCGCGACGGCGGGTATGCACCGGTGACCAGGCCAACCACCAAGCCCGTTACGACTGGATCGATCCCGGACCGGTACGTCGCGTACCACAGCCCGACGGCGAGCGCGACCGACGCGGTGGTTCGCCCCACGGCAACGAACCGCAGCGAGAACAGGAGCCCGAACAGGCCGATTGCGACGGCGAGCGCGACTCCGTCGATGCGGCTCGAGTATGCGATCGCGATCACGAGCAGCGCCGCGAGGTCGTCGAAGATCGCGAGCGTCAGCAGAAAGACCCGCACGCGGACCGCGCCGCGCGGCGTCAGCAGCGCGAGCGTCCCCATCGCGAAGGCCGTATCGGTGGACATCGCCGCCCCCCAGCCGTGTGCGCCCGCCCCTCCCGCGTTGAACAGCAGGAACACCGCGATCGGGACCGCGATCCCTCCGGCGGCGGCGGATGCGGGGATCGCTAGGCGCCGGCGCTCGCGCAGCTCCCCGAGGTCGATCTCGCGCTTGGCCTCGAGGCCGACGACGAGGAAGAAGAGCGTCATCAGGCCCTCGTTGATCCACTGACGCAAGCTCATTGCGATCCCCGACCCGCCGATGCGGACCGACAACACGGTCGACCACGTCGAGTCGTAGGCGTGGAGCGCGGCGTTGGCCCACACCAGCGCGATGGCGGTCGCGGCGGCCATGAGCGCGGCGCCGCCGGTTTCCGTGCTGAGGAACTCGCGCACCGGCGCCGCCATGTTGCGGCCCCAGGCGGTGCGGCCGGTGAACTGCTCCGCTGAGCTATCTGTCGACAGGTGGCGGGCCTTGCTTCGGGTGCGAGCGAAGTCTAGTCACGGCTCCTCTCCCGCCCTCAGGCCCCCCGCGCGCCGCGGTCGATGCCCCACACTGACGCGTGGACGTCTCGAAGGCTTCGGCGCAGCCGGATGAGCAGAAGAAATACGCACCCCCCACGTAGTCCTTGCGCAGCGCCTTGGCGCGATCGACCCTCATGCCGCATACGGGGTCAGTCTCGCCGCGCCGTTGCGTGAGCCAGAACATCGCCGCAAACACGACGAGGGCGAGAGCGTTGAGGAAGAGCTTGTAGTCGACACGGATGGAGCCGAAGATGTCGCCGCGTGAGGGGCGCGGTCCCGCCGGGAGCAGCCCCGTGGCACTGAACAGCCCGTTGACGATCAGCGCAGCGAGGACCATCGTCACGAACATCAGCGCGACGATCCGCAGCGCGAAGCTGGTCCCGTAGTACTTGCGGTAGATCGCGACGATCGGGAGCACGATCAGATCGGCGAACAGGAACGCGAGCACGCCGGCGAAGCTGATCCCGCCCGACC
>DATBCA010000230.1:0-14874 GCA_036270715.1 Solirubrobacteraceae bacterium | reverse complement strand
CGGGCGCGAGAGGTAGCCGGGCTCGATCCGCCGAGCGTTGCCGGCAGCTTAGACTCGACGCGGCGCCTTAGACGCACGAGGGCGGAAATGGCGAGACTCGGAATCGAACCGAGGACACCACGATTTTCAGTCGTGTGCTCTACCAACTGAGCTATCTCGCCAAGAGTCCTGCTAAGCGGCCGCTTTCCGAGCCCGCGGCGGCGGCAGTTTTCGTCCCGTGGGCCCGTCTGTGGGCCCACGTTGTTCGGAATCGCGCCTAAAGACGGGCCCCGTGGGCCGGGACCGTGCGCCCGCGTCGCAGGTCAAACCAGCTGCCCCTAGCAGTGACATCGCCTCTACCTTACCCGCTCGAAATTGCTCGTCGAGCGAGACCGGGGCGGCCCCCTCGAGGCGTCTCATCGCGCAGCACGCGGCTGGCTGGAGGGCCATCGGCGGGATGTTTGTTGAGCGCGAGTGCGAAGGAATCGGGAGGAAGGCGTAGAGTGCCGATAGTCGAACCGGAGCAATCGTGGAAGATCGATCAGAACGGGTGCTGGTCTACCGCCACGAGGCGCAGCTCGTGGAGGCGGCCGGCAGCTTTATCTCGGAGGCGCTGACGGGCGGCGGCGCCGCCGTCGCGCTTGCGAGCGCGGCGCACCTGCGCGCGCTCGAGGACTGGGTGTCGCTATGCGGCAGCGACCTCGGCGCGGCCGCGGTGCAGCACCGCTATCGCGGCTTCGAGGTCGAGGCGGTGCTCGACTCGCTCGATTCGCCCGCCGACGTGGCGCCGGCGCTGTCGGCACAGCTCGCAGCAGCGCTCGCCGAGATCCCGCCTGAGGTCGCACCGGTTCACGTGTTTGGCGAGGTCGCGCAGGCGTTGCGCGCGGCACCCGGCGACGCCGCGAACGTGAGCTTTGCGGCGCTCGCCGACGAGCTGCGCGGCGCGCGCCCGGTGTCGCTGCTCTGCGCGCGCCACGAGGATGTCACCGCCGACGCCGCGTGCTCGCGCCAGGAGCGCGCGGACGGCGCGGCGCTGCTCGAGGCGCCGCGGTTCCCGGCATCGCCGGCGAGCAACGGCGCGGTCGTCTCCTCGGCGGTCCTTCCTCCCGCGCCCGCTGCGTGCCGCGCTGCGCGCAGGCTCGTGCGGGCGGCGTGCGCGAACGAGGCGGGTGCGGACGCGATCGGCGCCGCCGAACTGGTCGTGAGCGAGCTTGCGGGCAACGCCGTGCGCCACGCGCGTTCGACGTTCAAGGCCGAGGTCTCTTTCAACAACGGCTCGGTCCGCCTCGCGGTGACCGATGCGCGGCCGCTCCCGGCCGACTGGGACGGGTTCCCGATCGCGAGGGAGCACGGCCTCGGTCTGGTGGCGGCGATGGCCGAGAGCTGGGCCGTCGAGCCGCTCGCGGACGGCAAGGTGGTGTGGGCCGAGCTCGCGCGCAACGGGGCGGTGCGCTGAGAGGTGCGCAGGCAGCTGCGGGTGAACCGCGCGGACGCGCTCGAGCCGCATGACCACGTGGCGTGGTACGGCGATGGCGCGGAAGACCTTTACGCGCTTGGAAGCGTCGCGCTCGCGGCGGGCGCGCGCCGCAACGAGAAGCTGATGTTCGTCGCCAAGCAACCCGACGCGGGTCTGCTGAGCGGGCTGGGCGACGCCGGTCGGCTGCTCGAGAGTGGCCAGCTCGAGGTCGCGGACGTCGACGAGGTGTACGGGTCCTCGGGCGTCTTCAGCCCCGACGACCAGCTCGCGACGTTCGAAGGCGTCCTCTCGAAGGCGCTCGCCGACGGCTATGCGGGAATCAGGGTGGTCGCGGACAACACTCCGCTCGCGAGCGGCGATGAGAACCGCTTCCGCAGGTGGCTTGCGTGGGAGCAGATCACCGACCGCTTCCAGTCGCGCTCGAACGTGACCGGCATCTGCTACTTCGACCGCCGCCAGATGAGCGAAGACCGCCTGTCGGATCTCGCATCCCTTCATCCGGTGTGCGCGGTTGGGAGCGTCGAGCCCCCGTTCTCGTTCTTCATCGACGGTGACGCCGTCGCGGTCACGGGCGCGCTCGACGCGTGGTCGGCCGAGCAGTTCAGGCGCATCCTCGACACCGCGCCCGACGAGGAGGCGCTGGTACTGGACCTCTCCGAGACGGAGTTCGTGGACCATCGCGCGCTGTTGGCGCTGAACGCGGTCGCGAGCGCGCAGCGGCCCGTGCGCATCCGCCACGCCCCGTCGATACTACGGCGCATGCCATCGCTGCTCGCGATCCCCACCCCGCACCTCTCGTTCGATTAAGTCAGCGCCTCTAGCCCGCCTTGCGTTCCCACGCTTCGAGGTACGGCAGCGGGTCGATCGCGTAGCCGCCCGCCGCGCGCCAGCCCCCGACCCAGACCTCGAAGTGCAGGTGCGGCGCCGTCGCGTCCCCGGTCTGCCCCGCCGCGCACAGCTGCTGCCCGGCGGCGACGACTTCTTCGGGCTTCACGAGCAGCGACCGCGCCATGCAGTGCGCGAAGAAGAAGTCGAGCCCGACTGCTGTGTGCTCGGCGGCGTAGTAGCCGGCGGCGCTCGCCTGGTAGCCGGTCGTGATGACCGTGCCCGCGAGCGGCGCGACGACGGGCGTTCCTTCGGCGGTGAGGATGTCCTGGCCTTCGTGGACGTGCCCCGTGCGCGGCGCGCCGAAACGATTTTCGGGGCCGCCGAAGTTGTGCGCGCCGGCGACGGGGAACACGGCTCCGAGCGCGGCCGACTGCGCGGGCGTGGGAACGCCCGGCGGCGTCTGCGGGGCTGCCGGCGAGGGCGGAGTCGCGAGCGCGGCGACGGTGAGCTGGGCCGCGCGCGAGGTGTGCGCGAACGCGTGCGCGGGGCCGGTGCGATGCCCGTGGACGCCGACGGCGAGGTGGTAGGAGCCCGGCGCGAGGCGCGTACCGCGCGGCCAGCGCACGGTGAACGTGCGCGCGGTGAGCACCCACCCCATGTCGATCGCGATCAGCGGTTCCCGCGCGGAGGCGCGATAGAGGATGACCTTCACGCGCACGGTCCCGGGACGGGCGGAGTCGACGCGCAGGCGTACTGTCGGCGGCTTGCCGGCGATGACAGTGGCGGGAACTTCGAAGACGCTCACCACCGGCGGCGGTCCAGCGGCGCTGCGGCTCGCGGCGCCGTACAGGCTGCCGCCGGTCAGCGTCGGCGAGACCGCCTGACCGCCGGCGGGAGCGGCAGCCGTGCCGCCCGTCTCCGCGCCGGCGTCCGCGACCGCGTGCGCGGGCAGCGCGATGCACGCGACGATCGTCGCCACGGCGGCGGGCAAGGCGCGGGGGAGGCACCTCATTACCCCCGTATCGGCCGGCGGGGCGCGTTACGCAAGCCCTGCGCGGCAGCGCGCGCGCTTACGCGCGCTCGAACTCCTCGACGAGCGCCGCATAGGTCATGCGCAGGCCCTCGTCGATCGGCACCTGCGCGCGCCAGGAGAGCTCGCGCTCGGCGAGCCCCGAGTCGAGGCAGCTGCGACGAAGCTCACCGGGGCGCAGATCGAGGAGCTCGGGTTCTATCCGCTCCACGGCGCCGGCCGTGGCGGGGGCGTATTCCTCGGCGGCCTTGACGAGCTCGCGCCAGATGGTCATGACGTCGGTCTCGACGCCTGTGGCGACGTTGTACGTGCCGGCGTGTCCGGCGGCGGCGAGCAGTGCGCGCACGACGTCGGCGACGTAGATGTAGTCGCGCGTCGGCTCGCCGTGTCCGTAGAGCTTCGGCGCGCTGCCCTCGTGGAGGTGATTGCTGAAGATCGCGACGACCCCGGCCTCCCCGTGCGGATTCTGGCGCGGCCCATAGACGTTGCCGAGCCTGCACGTCGCGTGCGCGATGCCCGACGAGAGCGACCAGGTTTTCACGTACGCCTCGGCGGCGAGCTTCGACGCGCCGTACGGTGAGAGCGGCGCGGGTGGCTGCGTCTCGGGCGTCGGCATCGGCACGTCGTCCCCGTACAGAGCGCCACCGGTGGAGGTGAAGACGACCGGCGCGCCGACGCGACCGGCGGACTGCAGCACGTTGAGCGTGCCGCGCACGTTGACCTCGCAGTCGCGCACGGGGTCCTCAACGGAGGCGACGACGCTGGCCTGCGCGGCGAGATGAAAGATCGCGCGCGGTGCAGCGCGCCTGATCAGCCCGTCTAGGGCGTCGCCATCGACGATGTCGAGCTCGACGAGCTCCGCCTCGTCGGCGACGCGGGCGCGATCCCCGCTGGAGAGGTCGTCGACGACGGTCACCTCGTAGGCGTCGGCAAGCAGCGCGTCGACGACATGCGAGCCGATGAACCCGGCCCCACCGGTGACGATCGCGCGCGTGCTCACGGCCAGGCAATCTACAGTGGCGCGTCGCGCACGCGCGCCTCAGCTGCGCGCGGCGAGAGCGTCCTGCACAACCGCAACCGACTCGTCGATGCGCTCGAGCACGCGCGCGCCGTCGAGCACTTCGAAGGCAGGCCCGCCGGCCGCGATCGCGCCGAGCACGAGCGTGACCCGCGGCCTATTCGCGCGCAGCGCCTCGATCGCGCCCCTGAGCGGCTGCTCGGCGGCCTCGGGGACGGCGCCGACGACGACCGCCTCTGCGGCCGCGTCCTCGATCTTCTCGCCGAGGCGCGTTGGAGGGATGCCGGTCTCGAACGCGGTTGCGTAGCCGGCGGCGGCGAGCTGGTCGTGGATCATGTGCAGCTCGAGGGTGTGTTCGTCACCCTGAACTCCGGCGACGAGCACGCGCTCGCGCGTTGGCGGGCGGTTTCCGACCATGTAGCGAGAGAGCGTCGCAAGCACGCGGCCGGTGATCTTCTTGGCGTGCTGCTCGCGGTCCTCGTCGATCTCGCCGGCGTTGCGCAGCTCGCGCGTGCGCCGCAGGGCGGGCGCGATCACCTCGACGTGCAGCGTCGCGGGAGCGAGCCCATCATCGATCGCGGTCGCGATCGCACCCTCGGCCGTCTCGGCGTCGCCACGCTCGAGCGCGGTGCCGAAGGTCTCGAGCGTCTGCTCGGCGAGCGCGCCGAGATTTGCGCGCAGCTCGCCGCGCGCGTCGGCGCCCGCGCGTTCGAGCACCTCCATGAAGGCGTCGAGGAGCACGGGGTCGAAGTGCTTGCCGCGCTGGTCGCGCATCATCTGCACGGCCTCCTCGACTGGGAATGCCCTGCGGTACACGCGGTCGGTGGTGAGCGCGTCGAACACGTCGGCGATCGCGACGATGCGTCCCTCGACGGGGATCGACTCACCGGCGAGGCCGCGCGGATAACCGGTGCCGTCCCACTTCTCCTGGTGCGATAGCGCGATCGAGGCCGCAAGGTCGAGGACGGAGGACGACGAGCCGCGCAGCAGCCGATAGCCCTCCTCGGCGTGCGTCTCGACGATCGCGCGCTGCTCGGGCGTGAGCGGCCCGGGCTTGAGCAGGATCGCGTCCGGGATCGCGACCTTGCCGACGTCGTGGAGCGGCGCGGCGAGCGTGAGCTGCGCGCACCACGCGGGCTCCATCCCGACCTGTTCGGCCAGCATCGTCGAGAGGCGCCCGATCCGCTCGATGTGCGCTCCTGTGTCCTCGTCGCGGTACTCGACGGCCATCGACAGCCGCTTGACCATCTCCGTCTGCGCGATCTCGAGCTCCGTGCTCGTGCGTCGCAGCTCGTTCGAGCTCTCGTCGATTTCCTGGGCGAGCGCGGCGCGGCGCGGAGCGCCGGCCGACCACCCGGCGCCGACAGAGGCGAGGGCGAGGAGGGCGATGGACGCGAGCCCGAGCGCGGAGGTACCGCCGGCGATGGCGCCCGCGGCGGCGCCCAGCACGAGCACGATCCACGCCGCGACGGTGAGCATCGCGCGCCGCCCGGCGCGCGACGGCATGTGTTCGAGTTGTGGCGGCGAGGGTCGCGTGCCGGGCGCGGTCGTGGCCCACTCGCGTCGGTGTGGCGGAGGCTCTTGTGGCGCCTGCGCGGCGGGCTCGCGCTGCTGTGCGGAGCGTGGGGGGATGCTGGCGTGACGGGTGGACCGTCTGAAGCTGGTCTGGATAGCTCCGGGCACGGGTGTTTTCGTGGCTGCGGGGGCGCCTCTACGTACTCAAGCGCGCTTTATTGCGCGCAAAGCGGCTCTAGACGCATAATCGACAGATCAGCCGTGCGGCTGAAGCGCGGATATGTCGATTGCCGGCACGGGCGCGAGAAGCACCACGGGCGCGTTCCAGCGGGTGAGCGTGATCGTGCCGCCGCCGAGGCCGCTCTTCGCGATCTCGACTGGGTACGGCGGGCCGTTCGTGGCGACGTACACGGTTTCGCCTTTTGCCGCGTCCCTGACGCCGACGACGTGCACGCCGCCCACGACGCTGGTCCCAGCGGATACGAGCCCCGCGTGGCCGGCGAGCGACACGGATATGAGGCTGTGGAGGTCTGTGAGGCGCAGCAGCGGCTGCAGCTTGGGGTCGGTTACGGGCGCCTTCAGCCACTTGCCGACGAGACGGCGCGCGGCTTCGACGCCGCCGATCCGTTCGTAGAAGGCCGCGTCCCCCTTCACGTATACGGTCCCGGCGGTCTCGATCAGCCCGAAGCTCGCGCCCCCCACCGTGACGATTCCGTGCGTGCCCTTGCCGGCGAGTATTTCGATGTCGAACGATTCGTGCGCGCGCGTGCCTTCGATCGACCCGACGACGTGGACGGATGTCGCCGCGTCGGCCGCGGCCTGCGCGGCGGCGAGGATTCGCAGCGGCGGCTTCGACGCGACGCCGTTGCCGTGTGATGAGCTCCCGCAGCCCGCGAGCACGGCGGACTGCACGGTCAACAGCGCGACGCCGGCGAGTGCGCGAGCCGCGCGGCGGCGGGGCTGCGCGAACATTGACCCTGACTCTAGACAGGCACACGGTCGCGGACGCCGGCTCCACGTGCGACAGGCCGGTTCACGCGCTGCCCCACCCCTTAGCGCGGCACTCGCGTGGACCAGTAATACGGTCCGAGAAGAGGGTCGGTCCCGCTGGCGACGATCTCGCGCATCAGCGCGAGAGCCTCGCGCTTGAGCTGCTCCTTGACGACCTCGTACGCCGGGGCAGAGGCGCGCGCGCGGGCAAGCGCGACTGCCTTCGCGAGAAGCTCCTGGGGTGCGACGAGGTAGTCGACGAGCCCGTGCGCGAGGGCGCTTGGCGGGTCGATGAGCTCGCCGCTGAGAACGAGATGGCGCCGGTATCCGGGCTCGATCTCGGCGTTGACGACGCCGATCGCCGCGGCCGGATAGGGAATACCGGCGGTCACCTCCGTCAAGCCGAGCTTCGCCTGCGTGTCGGCGGCGACGCGCGCGTCGCAGGCGAGCATCATCACGAACGCGCCGCCGATCGCGTGCCCGTTGACCGCGGCGACGGTCGCGGCGGGAAAGCCGTACAGCTCGGTGATCGCGGAGTTGATCGTGCGCACGAGGCGCGCCCTGTCCTCGTCGCTGTAGGAGGGCGCCTCCTTGAGGTCGACGCCCGCTGAGAACGCGGCTCCCTCGCCGGTGAGCACGAGGCCGCCTGGCGGCGGCTCGACGGCGAGACGCTGCAGGCACTCGTGAAGCTCCTCGACGAGCTCGAGATTGAACGCGTTGAGCGGCGGACGCGAGAAGGCGACGACGGCGGTGTCGCCCTCGCGCGTGACGTGAACGAGCGCCATGCGCGCGCGCTACAGGTTCATCGCGAGGTACTTCGTCTCGAGGTACTCGCCGATGCCCTCGAAGCCGCCCTCACGCCCGAAGCCCGACTGCTTGACACCGCCGAAGGGCGCGGCGGGATTCGAGACGACTCCCTGGTTGAGCCCGACCATCCCCGTTTCGATGGCCTCGCAGACGATGAACGCGCGGCGCAGGTCGCGTGTGTAGACGTACGCTACGAGCCCGAACTCGGTGCGGTTGGCGGCGGCGATGGCCTGCTCGTCGGTGCAGAAGGTCGCGATCGGCGCGACGGGCCCGAAGATCTCCTCCGTGAGTGCGCGCGCGTCGTCTGGCACGTCGGCGAGCACGGTGGGCTCGAAGAAGTAGCCGCGGCCGTCGAGTGCGTCACCGCCGACGAGCACGCGCGCGCCGCGGTCGCGCGCGTCGGAGACGAGCTCGTGCACCTTGTCGCGTTGCGCGGCGTCGATGAGCGGCCCGACGTCGGTATCGGGATCCGTGCCGCGACCTACCCGCAGCGCGCCCATGCGCTCAGCGAGCCCGCGTGCGAACTGATCGGCGAGCGACTCGTGAACGTGAAATCGGTTCGCGGCGGTGCACGCCTCGCCGATGTTTCGCATCTTGGCGACCATCGCGCCGTCGAGCGCGGCGTCGAGGTCGGCGTCCTCGAGCACGAGGAACGGGGCGTTGCCGCCGAGCTCCATCGACACGCGCAGCACCTGTTCGGCCGACTGTTCGATGAGGAGCCTGCCGACCTCGGTCGAGCCGGTGAACGAGAGCTTGCGCGTGCGCGGGTCGCGCAGCAGGGGCTCGATGACCGCGCCCGAGCGCTTGGCGGTGATCAGGTTTAGGACGCCGCCTGGAAGCCCCGCGCGCTCGAGGATCTGCGCGAGCGCGAGCATCGAAAGCGGCGTCTGCTGCGCGGGCTTGACGACCATCGTGCAGCCGGCGGCGATCGCGGGGGCGATCTTGCGGGTGCCCATCGCGGTCGGGAAATTCCACGGCGTGACGAACACGCATGGGCCGACGGGCTGGCGCATCGTGAGGATGCGCCCGCTGCCGGTCGTGTTGACCATGTAACGGCCGTGGACGCGCGCGGCTTCCTCGGAGAACCAGCGGAAGAACTCGGCGGCATACGCGATCTCGGCGCGCGATTCGGCGATCGGCTTGCCCATCTCGAGTGTCATAACGAGCGCGAGCTCGTCCGTGCGCGCGACTATTTCCTCGTACGCCCGGCGCAGGATCTCCCCGCGATCGCGCGGCGGGGAAGCGCCCCATTCCGCCTGGCGCTCGGCTGCTGCGGCTAGCGCCGCTTGCGCGTCCTCGGGCGTGGCGTCGGCTACGTCGACGAGCGGCTCGCCGGTGGAGGGATCCTCGACGGAGAGCGTCGCACCGTCGGACGCCTCGCGCCACTCGCCGCCGATCAGCAGGGTGCGCGGAAGCGCCTCGAGCACGCTGCGCTCCTCAGCGGTGACGGTGGGGTCGGCGTGCGTCGACATATTCGAAGCTTCAACTCGCGCGCACGTACGCGCGCGCACGCGCCGGCGGACGCGCGCAGCAGTCCTCGCCGCACACATCGCCGACCCGCCCCGCGGACACGACACCCCCCCGCCCGGCGGACGCGCGCAACCGCCGAAAATCTCGCTCACCCGGACGAATGGCCGTCATCGCGGCCGGTCGCTCATGTTCGTCTGGGCGTCGGCCGACGGCATCGATGCAGGGCCCGGGATGGGCCCGTGCGCGCGCCCGAAGAGCGCAGCTGTGACCCCCGCTCGGATGCTCGACACGTTCCCAACCTATCACCGCGCCGGCGGCGCGCGGCACACGCGCGGCCTGCGCCGCAGACGCCGCGCGAGACGTCTCGGCGCGACGCTGACGGCGGGCGCGACGCTCGCCTGGATGGCGGCCGCGTCGGCGAGCGCTCTGGCGGCGGGCGGGCCGGAACTTGTCGTCTCGGGAGCAGGCTGGGGCCACGGCGTGGGGATGAGCCAGGAGGGCGCGCTGGGCTACGCCGAACACGGCTACTCCTACACGCAGATCCTCGCGCACTACTACTCGGGCACGGGGCTCGGACAGGCGCCGGCGCACGCGAAGGTGCGCGTCCTGATCGGCAAGCGCGTCCACACGATGGCGCTGGACACGTACGTCCGCGGCGTCGTGGCGGCGGAGATGCCCTCGAGCTGGCCGGCGGCGGCGCTGGAGGCGCAGGCGGTGGCGTCGCGCACGTACGCGCTGACGGCGCACGCGGGCGGGTCGCGCTTCGACGTATACGCGGACACGCGCTCGCAGATGTACAAGGGCGCGGCGGCGTACACGCCGTCGACGGACGCCGCGGTGGCGGCGACGGCGGGACAGGTCGTGACCTACGCTGGCGCGCCGGCGATCACCTACTTCTTCGCGAGCTCGGGCGGGCGCACCGAGAACGTCGAGAACGCGTTCTCGGGCGCGGCGCCGGAGCCGTGGTTGCGCGGGGTGCGCGATCCGTTCGAGCGGGGGGCGCTGCACGCGTGGAGCGTGTCGATGAGCTTCGCCACGGCGAGCTCGCGGCTGCGCGGGCTGGTGCGCGGGACGTTCGAGGGCGTCGAAGTGCTCGCGCGCGGATACTCGCCACGCGTCCTCTCGGCCTACGTCGTGAGCTCGGGCTCGAGGACCCTGGTGAGCGGCGCGGAACTGGCGGCGCGCCTGGGGCTGTACGACGCGTGGGCGTACTTCAGTGCGCGCGAAGGGCAGACGCTGGCGGCGATGGCGGACCGAAGCGGCCAGCACCCGCCCGCGCCGGCGCCCGCCGAAACCGCGGTCGGCGCTGGCGGCGGCGTGCCCGCGTCGGGACAGCCGGAAGGGGTCGTGACGCCGGCCTCGGTGGCGCGCAGCGGCGGCACCTCGGCACCGGCGTCGGCGTCGGCGTCGGCGGCCTACGCGGAGGGCACGCCGGAACAGATCGAGTGGGTACGCCGGGCGGCGTCGAACTTCGTGAACGCCGAGCTGAAGGGGGACGGGGCGGGCGCGTGCGCCGTGCTCGTCGCCGCCCTGCGGGCGACGCGCGGCGGCGTGTCGTGCGCGGCACGGTGGGACGCGCTTCTGCGCACCAGGCTGAGCACGCGCGGCGGGCGCGCGCAGCTGCGCCGCGACGCACGCGCGATCGCGAGCGCGCGCGTGGAGGTGCGCGGCACGAGCGCGACGCTCGCGCTTCCGGTCGCGCTGCTGAGCGGACACAGCCGCTTTCGCTGGACCGAAAACTGCTGGATGCTCACGCCCTGACGGGGTCTCCCCTAGTCTGGCGCCGTGCGCGCACCACTCCTGACGGCGGACCTGCCGTGGCTGCTCTACCGCTCGTACTTCGCGCTGCCGAAATCGATCGCCGACGCGAAGGGCCGCCCGGTGAACGCGCTGCTGGGGACGGTGAACGCGCTGCTGAACATGATCGACTCGCAGGCGCCACGCTGCGTGGTGGCTTGCACTGGGGCGCAGGACGCGGCGTACCGCGTGAAGCTCTACCCGCCCTACCACGCGCACCGCGAGCCGATGCCGAAGGAGCTTCGCCGCCAGTGGGAGCTGGCGCCGGAGCTGCTCGAGGGCCTGGGCTGGACGGTGTCGGGGAGCGCGGAGCTCGAGGCCGATGACCTGATGTTCAGCCACGCTCTGGAGGAGGAGGATGAGGGGGGACGCGCGATGGTGTTCACGGGCGACCGCGACCTGTACGGAGCGGTGAGCGATTCCGTCTCGGTGCTGGAGGTGCGCAAAGGCGGCGAGGTGCTCGAGCTGGGGCCGGCGCAGGTGCGCGAGCGCTACGGCGTCGAGCCGGCGCAGGTCGCCGACTTCATCGCGCTGCGCGGCGACCCGTCGGACGGCCTGCCGGGCGCGCGCGGGATCGGGGCGAAGACGGCGGCGGCGCTGATCTCGGCGCACGGCTCGCTGGAGGAGGTGCTCGCGGCGGCGCATTCGGTCTGCACCGACGCGGCGGCGGCGGTCCGAGCGAGGACCGCAGGCGGGGCGCTCAGCCCGAAGGCGGCGGCGGCGCTGGAGGAACAGGCGCCGCTGCTGCGCACGTTCAAGGAGGTCGCGACGCTGCAGCGCGTCGCCGTGCGGCGCCCGGCGGACGCAGGCACGGACTACGCGACGGGAGCGCGGGTCGCGGCCGCGCACGGGATGGCGCGCCTCTCCAAGCGCCTCGGCGAGCTGGCCGCGGCTAGGGACTGAACTTGACGGTGATGACGTCGCCGTCGGCGACGACGTAGTCGCGCCCCTCGAGGCGCAGCGTGCCGCGCTCGCGCGCGCCGGCGTAGCCGCCAGCCTCGACGAGCTCGCGCCAGCCGATGACCTCCGCGCGGACGAAGCCCTTCTGGATGTCGGAGTGGATCTCGCCCGCGGCGTGCCAGGCGGAGAGCCCCTGGCGCAGGTGCCAGGACTGCGCGGGCTTGCCCTCGCCGGCGGTGAAGAAGGCGACCAGGCCGAGCAGCGCGAACGCTTCGCGCACGACGCGCGCGAGCGAGGACTCGCTGACGCCGAGCTCCTCGCGCATCGCGGCGGCGTCCTCGTCGTCGAGCTCGGCGAGCTCGGCCTCGATGCGCGAGGAGATGGCGACGGCGCGCGCGCCCTGCGCGTGCGCGTAGGCGGCGATCTCCGCGGGCACCTCCTCGGAGCCCTCGTCGACGTTCGCGACATACAGGACGGGCTTGGCGGTGAGCGCCTGCAGCTCGCGCGCGGCGTTTGGCGCGTCCTGCGGCAGGGGCACCCCGCGCGCGGGCCGCCCCGCGCGCAGCTCCTCGACGACGGCCGTCAGGTACGCCTCCTCGGCGACGGCCGAGCGATCGCCGCCGCGCGCCGTGCGGGTCACGCGCTCGAGGCGACGTTCGGCCTGCTCGAGGTCGGCGAGGACGAGCTCGGTCTCGACGGTGGCGATGTCGCGCAGCGCGTCGACGCTGCCCTCGGGGTGGACGACGCCCTCGTCGCTGTGCGCGCGGACGACGTGCAGGATGGCATGCGTCTCGCGGATGTTGCCGAGGAAGCGGTTGCCGAGACCCTCGCCCTGGTGTGCGCCGGCGACGAGGCCGGCGATGTCGTGGAAGTCGATCGTGTCCCAGACGATCTCGGACGCGCCGATCACCCGCGCGACCTCCTCGAGGCGCTCGTCGTGGACGGGCACGACAGCCACGTTGGGTTCGATCGTGGTGAAGGGATAGTTGGCGGCCTCCGCGCCGGCGTTGGTGAGGGCGTTGAAGAGCGACGACTTGCCGGCGTTCGGCAGGCCGACGATGCCGATGCGCGTGCTCACTTCCCGGCCCCCGTCCCCCGTTCGCACGTGCGCACGCGCGGCACGCCGTGCGAGTGAGAACGTCCGGCCCCCGTCGCACGGAAGCGCGCGCGCGCGACGGCGCTTCCGAGCAGCGCGCCGGCGAGCACGTCGGAGGGGTAGTGCACGCCGAGGTAGACGCGCGAGAGCGAGAGCGCGACGGCGAGCGCGTAGAGCGGGAGCGCCGGCACGCCGAGGCGCGAGTAGGAGACGGCTCCGGCGAACGAGGTGCTCGCATGGGCGCTGGGAAAGCCGAGCGCGCTGGGCGTCGAGGTGAGCGCGGGAAGGCCCGGAAGCTGCGGGCGCGGCCGGCGCACGACGCGCTTGATCGCGGTGTTCAGGGCGTACGTCGCGAGCACCGTGTTGCGCGCGCGGCGGAAGCCCCGCTCGCGCTCGCGCTCGCGCGAGGTGCGCGCCCCGGCGACGCCGATCGCGAGCCAGACGCCGGCGTGCTCGCCGAGGAGCGACAGGGCGGCGACCGCGCGCTCAGAGCGAGGGGTGTGCGCGCGCGTGCGCGCGATGAGCAGAAGCTGCTCGTCGAGTGCGCGCAACGCGCTAGGCGCTGAACCCGACGCGCTGGTCGTCGCTCTCGGCGCGCACGTAGCAAACCTGCGAGGCGTCGAGCCGGACGGGGCCCTCCTCACTTGCGATCTCGTGCCACCCGCCCTCGACGAGCGCGTGATAGAGAGTCGCGAGCTGGTCGTCGGTGAGGCGCAGCGCGAGCACCTGCCCGCCTTGAAAGCCGATGCCGATCTGGCGCGTCACGTCGCGTGGGACGAGGCGGGCTGGACGATCTCGGTGAGCACGCCGACGGTCGAGCGCGGGTGCAGGAAGGCGACGCGCGAGCCGCGGATGCCGGTGCGCGGACGCTCGTCGATCAGCTCGAGCCCGGCGTCCCTGAGCTCGCCGAGCGTGCGCTCGATGTCGGCGACCTGGTAGGCGAGGTGGTGCAGGCCGGGGCCGTTGCGCTCGAGAAAGCGCCCGACGGGCGTGTCGGGAGCGAGCGGCGCGAGCAGCTCGACGTGGTTCTCGCCGACGTCGAGTAGCACGGCCTCAACCCCCTGCTCCTCGACGACCTCGCGGTGCGCGGCGCCGAGCTCGAAGCGGTCGCGGTAGAGCTCGAGCGCCGGCTCGAGCTCGGCGACGGCGACACCGACGTGGTCGATGCGGCTGAACACACCGCCAGTCTATTCGCGCGGCACGTCCTCGGCGGCGCTCGCGGCGACGACGCGGAGGCCAACGCCGGGGGCGCGCTCGAGCCTCGGAACGCCCTCCATGATGCGCTCGATCGCGCCGCGCTCGAGCACCTCGTGCACGAGCAGCTCACGTGCGAGCGCGTCGAGCTGGCGGCGGTGCGAAACGACCATCCTCTGCGCCGCGCGGCGAGCCTCTTCGATGAGCGCGTTGCGCTCCTCGTCGCGGATTCGCAGTGTGCTGTCCGACAGGCGCACGTCGCCGTCGGGAGAGCGCGCGACGCCGGCGCCGCCCATGGCGAAGTCGTGGACCATCGAATGCGCGATGTCGGCGACGCGCTTGAGGTCGTCGGAGGCGCCGGTGGTGATCGCGCCGAAGGCGACCTGCTCGGCGGCGCGCCCGCCGAGCAGCACGGTCATGTAGTCGAGCAGCTCCTCGCGCGTCTTCAGGTAGCGGTCCTCGGCGGGGAGGTTGAGCGTGTAGCCGAGCGCGCGGCCGCGCGGCACGATCGAGATGCGGTGCACGCGATCGACCGTCGGTAGAAGCTCTCCGCAAAGGGCGTGCCCGGCCTCGTGGTAGGCGACGACCCGCTTCTCGTGGTCGTTGAGCACGCGGCGCGACTGCACGCCGGCGATCACGCGCTCGATCGCGGAGTCGAAGTCGGCGGCGGTGATCGCGCGCGCGCCGCGGCGCGTCGCGAAGATCGCGGCCTCGTTGCAGATGTTGGCGAGGTCGGCGCCCGTGAGCCCGCTCGTCTGCTGCGCGACGAGCGC
>DATBCA010000229.1:0-2689 GCA_036270715.1 Solirubrobacteraceae bacterium | reverse complement strand
AGGATCGTGGGCGCGATCTGCGTCGTCTCGACCGCGGCCGCACGCGCTCCCGGTTTCACCACTCCCGCCGCGTACACCACGATCGGCACGTCGCGATACCGTCCCGCTTCATCCGGGTGCGTCCTCGCCCACGCCCTCGGCCGCCGCCGAGGCGGGGACCCGTTCGTGCGCCCGTTCGGCCGCGTCGCGCTCGCGCATGATCATCTCGGTCGCCGCGAGCACGTCGCGCTCCGGTCGCGGCCCGTCCCAATCGAGATACCAGTGCCTCAACACGGTCGCGAGCCACGAGTCGCCCGCGGGGATCAGCCCGAACCGCGTGATCGTCCGCTGGCCGCCGATCTGGTCCGAATAGAGGAGTTCGACCGCGATCGTGCGCCGCTCGTCGATCGCTTCCGCGGTAGCCGCGCGCACGGCGTCGTCGGGATCGCGGAGCGCGCCCTGCCAAAGCGCAATGTCGGCGGTGGAGATATAGATGTCGCGCGTCTGCGGTCGAAACTGGTCTTCCGCGGCGTGCGTGGGCGCGGTGTGCGATGTGAACTGATCGGCTTTGACCGCCCAACCCTGACAGACCCCGATTCCGCTGCCGACGTTGCGCAGGCTGATCGCGAGATAGACGTTGCCGTCGATGTGCCGCACGGCTGCGCGACCACCGGCGGCGCTGACCCACAGGCCCTCCACGAACATGATCTTCTGCACGGGATCGTCGAGTCGGGAAGGAACGAGCACCGGCCGGCGCTGCTCCTGCAGCGCCGCCTCGGCGATTCGCGCCGAGCGGTTGGCGGAGCGGACCGACGCGAACGTCGCGAGCGCGAGGATGAGCGTGCCGCCGGCCGTCGCAAGCGAGGAGATCGTCGCCCAATCGGTCGCGAGCACGCGCATCGGGACCCAGTTTGTCATTGGCGGGGAGGTCGCGGGAGCTCGTCGTGCGCGGGGTTACTCCAGGGCGCCGAGACCGAGCTGCCCCCAAACCGAGGAATACTGCGCGTCGATGCGCGAGCTCGCGAGCCGTTATGACGTCGTCGTGGTCGGTGGCGGCCACAACGGCCTCACCGCCGGCGCGTATCTCGCCGGGGCCGGGCGCTCGGTGCTCGTGCTCGAGCGCCGCGGGGCCCTCGGGGGAGCTGCCGTCTCCGAGCGGGTATTCGACGGCCTCGAAGCGCGGGTATCTCGCTACGCGTACCTCGTCAGCCTGCTCCCGCGCCGGATCGTCGACGATCTCGGTCTCCCGCTGCGCCTCGCGCGCCGCGCGGTCTCCTCGTACACGCCGGACCCGCGCGTCGGTGCCGTACGCGGCCTGCTCGTCGACGCCGGGGATCCGGTCGCGACGGCCGCGTCGTTCCGCGCGGTAACGGGATCGGACGTAGATCACGGCGCGTGGGAGCGCTTCCACGCGATGCTCCAGCGTGTCGCGCGTGCCGTGTTCCCGACGCTCACGCAGCCGCTGCGCACGCGCGCGCAGCTGCGCGAGCTGATCGCGGACGACGAAGCCTGGCAGGTCATCTTCGAGGAGCCACTCGGGACCGCCGTCAAGCGCGCGTTCGGCGACGACCTCGTCGCCGGAGTCGTCCTGACGGACGCTCTCATCGGCACGTTCGCCTCCGCGGCCAGCGACGGGCTCGAGCAGAACCGCTGCTTTCTGTACCACGTCATCGGCGAGGGCACGGGGGAGTGGAAGGTGCCGATCGGCGGGATGGGCGCCGTTTCGGGCGCGCTCGCCCGCGCCGCGCTGGGCGCGCGCGCGACGCTGCGAACCGGCACGGAGGTGCTGAGTCTCGAGCGCGCGCGAGACGCGATCGACGTCGTGTTCGCCGACCGCGGCGAGACCGGTGGCGAGACCGCCGAACGCGCGGTGTCGGCTGAGCATGTACTCGTGAACGCCGCCCCCGCGGAGCTCGAGCGGATGCTCGGAGGAGCGCGCCGCGCGGGCGGGACGAGCGCCACGAAGCCCAATGCTCTCGCGCGCCCCGAGGGCTCGCAGCTGAAGGTCAACATGCTCCTCGACCGGCTGCCCGCGCTGAAGGACCGCGACGTTGCGCCCGCGCGCGCCTTCACCGGGACATTCCACGTGAACGAGAGCGCCGAGCAGCTCGAGCGCGCATACGCGGAAGCGGCCGGCGGAACGATCCCCGCGACGCCGCCGTGCGAGGCGTATTGCCATTCGCTGACCGACGCCAGCATCCTCGGCCCTTCGCTGCGCGCTGCGGGTGCGCATACGTTGACCGTGTTCGCCCTGCACATGCCCGCGCGTCTGTTCGCCGCCGACCCCGCGCGCACCCGCGCGCAGGCCCTCGAGGCGACGCTGCGCTCCCTCGACAGCGTGCTCGCGGAGCCAATCGAGGATCGCCTGCTTCGTGACCGCGACGGGCAGCCGTGCGTCGAGGCGCGCACCCCGCTCGACCTCGAGGACGAGCTGCGGATGCCGGGTGGCCACATCTTTCACCGCGACCTGCAATGGCCGTTCGCGGAGTCCGCCGAAGAGGTCGGCAGGTGGGGCGTCGAGACGGAGGATTCGCGGATCCTGGTCTGCGGCGCCGGCGCGCGCCGTGGCGGCGCCGTCAGCGGCATCCCCGGGCGCAACGCCGCGATGGCGGTGCTCGACGCGACCCGTCGCTAGCCGGCGCGCGTGGAGGCCGATCGCAACAGGCCTGTCAGCGTGCGCACAGGCTCACCGCTCGGCAGGCACTTGACC
>DATBCA010000228.1:0-6247 GCA_036270715.1 Solirubrobacteraceae bacterium | reverse complement strand
TCGTGACGGTTGGCGCCCGCGACGTGCGCGCCGAGCTCTGCGAGCTCCCGTTCAGCTCCGCGCGCTGACGCCGTCCATTCACGCAGCGCAGCACCGGCGGCGATCGCTATGTGACGCACATCACACACGCAACCGTTGCGTCATGAATATAGTTGCGTGCATGCAAGCAACCAATGCGACGGGGCCAGCCCCCGGATCGCGTGACGGGGCGCGCGAGTCTTTGCCGGCTTCGCCCTCCGCCGCGGGCGGAGCGCCGGGGCGCGAGGCGCTCACGCGCGACATGTACGCGCTCCTGAGCTTCGGGATGCGGGCGGCGACGCTCGGCACGCTCAACTCGATCGCCGACCTCGACATCTCGTTCACGCAGCTGAAGGCGCTGTGCGCGCTCGAGAACGACGGCGAGGATCGGTCGGTCAAGGCGCTCGCGGAATCGATGAAAGTGTCGCTGCCGGCGATGAGCCGCGCGGTCGACGGGCTGTACGAGCGCGGGTTCGTCGAGCGCGACGAGGACCCGGTCGACAGGCGCATGAAGCGCGTTCGCCTCACGGACGCCGGACGCGAGGTCCCCCGCGTGCTGAACGAGGGACGGCTATCGGCACTGACCGAGCTGATCGGCTCGCTCGACGACGACGAGGCCGACGCGCTCGAGCACGCGCTTTCGCCGATCGTCGAGCGGCGCGAGGAGATCGCGGCGTACAGGCCGGCCGCAAAGCGAGGCGCGCGATGACCGAGCGGATTCGCGCGATGCGCATGAACGACGACAACCGCCGCTGGTGGGCGCTGGGCGCGATGTGCTTCGCGCTTTTCATGATCATGCTCGACAACACGGTCGTGAATGTCGCGCTGCCGTCGATCCAGCGCAGCCTGCACGCGACGACGTCCTCGCTCGAGTGGACCGTGAACGCCTACACGCTCACGTTCGCCGTGCTGCTCGTCACGGGCGGGCGGCTCGGCGACATCTTCGGGCGCCGGCGCATGTTCCTGTTCGGCGTCATCGTCTTCGGCGCCGCGAGCTTCCTGATCGCGCTCTCGCAGAGCGACACCTGGCTGATCGCCTTCCGCGCCGTCCAAGGCGTCGGCTCCGGCTTCATGATGCCGGCGACGCTGTCGATCATCACCAACGCGGTCCCCGCGCGCGAACGTGGTCGTGCGATCGGCACGTGGGCGGGCGTGTCGGCGATGGCGCTCGCGATCGGGCCCGTCGTCGGCGGCTTCCTGGTCCAGGACGTGAGCTGGCAGTCGATCTTCCTGCTCAACGTCCCCGTAGCCGCGCTCGCGATCGTGGTGACGCTGTTCGCCGTCAGGGAGTCGCGCGATGAGACGGCGCTCCGCGAGATCGACTTTCCGGGTGTAGCCGCGCTCACGGTCGGCCTCGCCGCGCTCGTGCTGGCGCTCGTGAAGAGCAACGCCTGGGGCTGGGGGTCGGTGAAGGTCATCGGCCTGTTCGCCGTGGCGCTGCTCGGCCTCGTCGCCTTCGTACTGATCGAGCCTCGCCGGCGCGCGCCGATGGTCGACTTCACCTTCTTCCGCTCCAGGACCTTCTTCGGCGCGAACGTCGTCGCGTTCATCGTCTCCTTCGTCATGTTCGCGACGTTCTTCTCGCTCGCGCTCTACCTACAGGACATCCTCCACTTCTCGCCGCTTCAGACGGGCGTGCGCTTCCTGCCGACGACGGTCTGCGTGATGTTCGCCGGGCCGCTGTCCGGGCGCCTCGCCGACCGCATCGGCTCGCGCCCGCTGATGGCGGCCGGCCTGGTCTCAGTTGCCGCGTCGATGTTCTGGATGACGGGGATAACGACGCATTCGAGCTACGGCTACCTCGTCGTGAGCTTCATCCTCCAGGGCCTCGGAATCGGCTTTGTGATGTCGCCGATGAGCACCGCCGCGATGAACGCCGTCGACCGCACGAAGGCGGGCGTCGCCTCGGGCGTGCTCTCGATGACGCGCATGGTTGGCAGCACGTTCGGCGTCGCGGCGCTCGGCGCAATCATCGCGAGCATCGGTCGCAGTCAGCTCGCGACGCGGCTGCCGGAAGTCGCGAGCGCTCAGCGCGGCAAGCTCGTCGACCTGCTCGGCTCGGGCGCGAGCACCAACCATCTCCCCGCCCACGTGCAGGGAGCGCTCAATGACACGTACGTCTACGCGCTCACCAAAGGGCTCTACGCTCTCGGCGCGCTGGCGCTGATCGGCTCGGTGCTCGCGCTCGTGCTCGTGCGCCGCGGGACCGTCGAACCCGCCCTCAGTGCGGCCGCCCCGGCGGGCGAGCGCGAGCTCGCGGAGCTCGCCGCCGCCGACAGCGTCGCGGCCTGACGGGCTCGCGAAGCCGCCCGCAGCTTGGCCAAAGCAGGCCTGCTCCGCGCGCGGCGACCGGGCGTGGGTAGGATTCGGAAGCTGGCAAGTTCCCCGAAACGCGAGGTCCAGAGCACGTGGCGATCGATCTGCAGGCGGTATCCGACGTAAGCACAGAGCCCGGCGAGCTGCCGAAGACGATGGCCGCTTGGGTCATCCGCGAGGAGCGTCAGGGCGAACCCAAGGACGCGTTCCAGATCGAGGAGATCGAGGTGCCCGAGCCGGGCGCGTTCGAGGTGATCGTGCGCGTGATGGCGGCTGGCGTCAACTACAACAACGTGTGGGCCGCGCTCGGCAAGCCGGTGTCGGTGATGAAGTACGGCGACCACCCGGAGTACGGCCATCACATCGGCGGCTCGGACGCGTCCGGGGTGGTGTGGAAGGTCGGCGCCGGCGTCACCCGCTGGAAGCCGGGCGACGAGGTGGTCGTGCACTGCAACCAGGCCTCCTACGAGGACCCCGAGGTGCACGGCCTCGATCCGATGGCGGCGCCGTCGCAGAAGATCTGGGGCTACGAGACCACGTGGGGCTCGTTCGCCCAGTTCACCAAGGTGCAGGCCCAGCAGCTGCTGGCCAAGCCGAAGGCGCTGACGTGGGAGGAGGCGGCCTCCTACGGTCTCGTCTACTTCACCGCCTACCGCATGCTGATCACGCGCTGCAAGCTCCAGGCCGGCCACCGCGTCCTGATCTGGGGCGCCGCGGGTGGCCTCGGCGTGTTCGCGACACAGCTGTGCGCGGCCGCGGGAGCGCACTGCGTCGGGGTGGTCTCCTCGCCGGAGAAGGGCGAGCTCGTCAAGCGCCTCGGCGCCGTCGACTACATCGACCGCAACGAGTTCGCCGGCATGATGCGCACGGGCTCGGAGACGCCCGAGCAGGAGAAGGAGCGCTTCGGCGTCTCGCGCGAATTCGCGAAGCGCGTCAAGCAGATCCTCGGCGACGCTCCCGACACCGTCTTCGAGCACGTCGGCCAGGCGACGTTCCCGACGTCGGTGTTCACGGTTAAGCCGTTCGGCAAGGTCGTCATCTGCGCGGGCACGACCGGCTACAACCTCGACTTCGACGTGCGCTACCTGTGGATGAAGCAGAAGGAGATCCTCGGCTCGCACTTCGCAAACGCGTACGAGTGCACGAAGGCCAACGAGCTGATCGAGAGCGGCCAGATCCGGCCCGTGCTTTGGCGCACGCTCGGTTTCGAGGGCGTCGCCGAAGCTCACCAGCTGATGCTGGAAAACAAGCACCTCGGCAAGATCTCGATCCTCGTCGGCGCCGATTCCGAGGGACAGGGCAAGTCCGCCGACGGCCCGGGCGCGATTCACGCGGAGGTCGGCGCCTGATGGCGGGCACCGTCGTCGTCCCTTGGTACGCGACCGGCTTTCGCGGCGACGCGTTCGAGCAGGCGCTGAACGAGATCGCGCCCGTGGCGATGCGCTACGGCGCGAGCTCGTACGCGGTGTACCGCTCGTGCGAGGATCGCTACCGCTTTCAGCAGCTCGCGGGCTTCGAGGACCACAAAGACTGGGAGCGCTACTGGGGCGGGCGCGAGATGATCGATTTCCGCGTGCGCCACTCGGGCTGGTATCAGGTCCCGATCGTCTACGGCTGGTGGGACCTAACCGCAGGCGGCGCCATTTTCGGCGCACCGGGCACAGGCAACGGTCGCGCCGGCGACGGCGCGCGCGTGGCCGAGGGCGAGAGCTCCTGAGCGCTTAGCCCTGCTCGAGCGGCGCCATCGTCAGGCCGGCGCCCTTGAGCTGCTCCCAGTAGTGCTCCGCGGGCTCCTGCATGCCGCAGTAGACGATCGCCTGCCCGGAGTTGTGGATCGTGTTCGCGATCTCCAGGCCGCGCGCGATGCTCACGCCGGGGATGTGACGTGCGAGCGTCTGCGCGACGTGATCGAACGTGTTGTGGTTGTCGTTTCGAACGATCACTCTCCACGCGTCGCCCAAGCCTCCCCCCGGCGGACGCGTGGTCGGCAGCTCGACCGTCTGGCTCACGCGCGCAAGCATAATGGCGTGCGCGCGGCCGTACAATCATTCGCATGAGCGGCTCCTCGTCCCCGCGGCTGCCCGAGCGCGATCGTCCGTGGATGATGCGCACGTACGCCGGGCATTCGACGGCGAGCGCGTCGAACGAGCTCTACCGGCGCAACCTGCAGAAGGGCCAGACGGGCCTCTCGGTCGCCTTTGACCTGCCTACGCAGACGGGCTATGACCCCGATGACGAGCTCGCGCGCGGCGAGGTCGGCAAGGTCGGCGTGCCGATCGCGCACCGCGGCGACATGGCCGCGCTGATGGCGGGGATCCCGCTCGCCGAGATGAACACGTCGATGACGATCAACGCCACCGCCGCGTGGCTGCTCGCGCTGTACATCGTGGTGGCGGAGGAACAGGGCGTCGCGCAGTCCGAGCTCCAGGGGACGACGCAGAACGACATCATCAAGGAGTTCCTCGCGCGCGGCACGTACGCGTTCCCACCGGCGGCGTCGATGCGCCTGATCGCGGACATGATCGCGTACACCGTCGAGCACGTCCCGAAGTGGAACCCGATCAACATCAGCTCCTACCACTTGCAGGAGGCCGGCGCGACGCCCGTGCAGGAGATCGCGTTCGCGATGAGCAACGCGATCGCCGTGCTCGACGCGGTGCACGAGCGCATCGAGCGCGACGGCGCGAGCGAGGCGGACGTGCACGCGCGCATGGAGCAGGTGTTCGGGCGGATCTCGTTCTTCGTCAACGCGGGCGTGCGCTTCATCGAAGAGCACGCGAAGCTGCGCGCGATGTCGGTCCTGTGGGACGAGATCGGCCGCGAGCGCTACCACGTCTCGGACCCCCGCCACCTGCGCTTCCGCTACGGCGTGCAGGTCAACTCGCTTGGCCTCACCGAGGCGCAGCCCGAGAACAACGTGCAGCGGATCGTGCTCGAGGCGCTCGCGGTGACACTGGGACGCGACGCGCGCGCGCGCGCGATCCAGCTCCCCGCGTGGAACGAGGCACTCGGCCTCCCGCGGCCGTTCGACCAGCAATGGTCGCTTCGCATCCAGCAGGTGCTCGCGTTCGAGACAGACATCCTCGAGTACCCCGACATCTTCGAGGGCTCGCAGGTGATCGAAGGCCTCGTGAGCGAGCTGCTCGACGCAGCGCGCGCGGAGATGGCGGTCGTCGCCGAGCACGGCGGCGCGGTCGAGGCCGTGCCCTATATGAAGGCCGCGCTGGTCGACTCACACCGCGAGCGCATTCGCCGTATCGAGGCGGGCGAGCTGGTCGTGGTGGGCCAGAACCGCTTCACCGAGACGGAGGACTCGCCGCTCACCGCCGACGCACAGGGCGGGATCCTGCGCGTCGACCCAGCGGTCGAAGCCGAGCAGATCGACGCGGTGCGCCGCTGGCGCTCCGAGCGCGACGAGACGGAGGTGGAGCGGGCGCTCGGGGAGCTCGCGCAGGCGGCCGCGGTCGCCGACGGATCGCGCGAGCTGATCGGCCCGACGATCGCGGCGGCGCGCGCGGGCGCGACCACGGGCGAGTGGGCGGGAACGCTGCGGGAGGTGTTCGGGAGCTACCGCGCGCCGACAGGCGTCGGCGAGGCCGCTGCGAGCGCGTCGACTGCGGAGCTCGCGGAGCTGCGCGAGGAGGTCGCCGCGCTGGGCGAGAAGCTCGGGCGCAGGCCCAAGATCCTCGTCGGCAAGCCGGGCCTCGACGGCCACTCCAACGGCGCCGAGCAGATCGCCGTCCGCGCGCGCGACTCGGGCATGGACGTCGTGTACGAGGGCATCCGCCTGACGCCCGCGCAGATCGCCTCCTCCGCGCTCCAGGAGGGCGTGCACGTGATCGGCCTCTCGATCCTGTCGGGCTCGCACCGCGAGCTCATCCCGGCCGTGATCGAGGCGCTGCGCGCCAAAGGC
>DATBCA010000227.1:0-5154 GCA_036270715.1 Solirubrobacteraceae bacterium | reverse complement strand
CGCCAGCTAGCGCGCGACTCGGGCGTGCCCGACGAGCAGATCGCGCTTGGCGACGCGTTCGAGATCGAGCCGTCGGTGACGAACGGGCTCCTCTACCACTGGGCGCAGGCGCAGCTCACGCGCGAGCTGTTCCCCGAGTGCCCGGTCAAGTACATGCCGCCCACGCGCTTCATGGACGGCAACCTCTTGCGCACGCATGCGACCGACTCGATGTTCAACCTCGTCACGATCGCCACCGAGCAGGGGATCCAGACGATCGGCGTTCCCACTGAGGGCATCTTCACGCCCCACGTCCACGATCGCGTGCTGGGCCTTCAGAACACGAACTACGTGTTCGATTCCGCGCGCGACCTCGGCGAGGAGATCGAGTTCAAGCGCGACGGGATCATCCAGTCGCACGCCCGCAGCGTGCTCGCGGGCGCGCACGACCTGCTCGAGCACATCGCCGAGGTGGGGCTGTTCGCCGCGCTCGGCGAGGGCGTGTTTGGCGACGTGCAGCGCCACGTGCACGAGGGACGCGGCGCGGAGGGCATCGTCGAGGTGACCGATGGCTACTGCAACCCTGCGAGCGAGATCATGCGCGGAGCGCCGACCGGTGTCTGAGCGGGTCTGGAAGCGCGAGCAGGCGGTCAACGGCGCGAGCGCCACCGGCGCGGGCGCGGCGGGACGGCGCGAGGTCGACCTCGCGCGCGTGAAGCCGTACGCCGACCGGCTCGACGACGGCCTCATGCAGCTGGGCTTCACGCTGCCCGTGCCATACGGCAAGGCGGCGCGGCGGGCCGCGATGCAGCTGGCGGCGAAGATGGGCCTCGAGCACCCCGAGGTCGTGCACTACCAGGCGCTGACCGAGGGCTACACGTACTTCGTGATGTTCGGCGAGTGCGTGCACACGGTCGACTTCAGCGCGCTGAGCGACGACGGCTTCGAGGTCGAATACATGACCGAGGCGCAGATCGAGGCGTTCGCGCGCGAGCGCATCGGCCGGCCGATAGTCGTCGTCGGGGCGGCGACGGGCACAGACACGCACAGCGTGGGCATCGACGCGATGCTGAACCTCAAGGGCTTCCACGGACACCACGGGCTCGAGGGCTACAAGGCGTTCCGCACCCACAACCTCGGCAGCCAGGTGCCCAACAGCGTGCTCGTCGCGCGCGCGATCGACCTCGGCGCCGACGCGATCCTCGTCTCGCAGACGGTCACGCAGCAGAACCTCCACATCGCGAACCTGACCGAGCTCGTCGAGATCGTCGAGGCCGAGGGCCAGCGCAAGAACGTGATCCTCACCTGCGGAGGCCCGCGCGTATCCGATGAACTCGCGAAGGAGCTCGGCTACGACGCGGGCTTCTCGAAGGGGACGTACCCCCACCACGTCGCGAGCTTCATCGTGCGCGAGCTCGCCGCGCGCATCGAGCAGAGCGGCGAGGGCGCGCTCGCGCACGGCGGCCGTCGCGAGGAGTCCTCGCACGCGCCGGGCGCAGATGGCTAGCGTCGCGCCGGAGCGCCTCGCCGACCTCACCTCGGGCGTACGCCGGCTCGCGCTCGTGGGGCTCGCGAAGAACACCGGCAAGACGGAAACGCTGGCGACGATCCTCGCCGAGCTCGCGGCTGCAGGCGTGGTCGTGGGCGTCACCTCGATCGGCCGCGACGGCGAGGAACACGACGTGATCGACGCGCGCATCGCAAAGCCGCGCGTGCACCTGCGCGAGGGCAGCCTCGTCGCGAGCACGGGCGAGCTGCTGAGCGCGAGCGGCGTCGCCCACGAGCGGCTGTCGCAGACGGGCGTGCGCACGCCGCTCGGAGAAGTGGTGCTCGCGCGGCTGTCAGAGCCGGGCGCGGTCGAAATCGCCGGGCCGAGCGCCGCCGCGGACGTGCGCGCGGTTTGCGCGGAAATGGAGGCGCTGGGCGCCGAACAAGTGCTGATCGACGGGGCGGTCGACCGCCGCGCGGCGTCCTCGCCGGCGGTCGCTGATGGCCTGGTCGTGGCGACGGGCGCGGTGATCGCGCGCGAGATCGACGCGGTCGTCGACGCGACGGCGCAGGCCGTCGACGTGATCAGGCTGCCGCGCTTGCAGCCCGACGGCGCCGCGAGCGCCGGCACCGACGGCGGCGGTAGCGACGACGGCGCCGGCACTGACGGCGACGGCACTGACGACGACGGCGCGAGCGGTGAGGGCGACGGCGGCGCGGGTAGCGACGACGTGGTGACGGTGGCGCGCGAGCTGGTGCTGAGCGGGGAGCCGGCGCAGATCGCGGCGCTGCTGCGCGTGCATCCGCACGCGCACACGCTGCGCGTGGAGGGCGCGCTGGGCGAAAGCTTCCTCGACGGCCTGCTGGCGGCGCGGCGCGAGCGTGCGGGCCGCGAGCTGCGGGTGGTGATCGGCGACCCGACGCGCGCGTTCCTCACGCGCCGGGGACCGAGGTGGTACGCGAAGGCGGGAGTCTCGCTCGCCGTGCTTCAGACGATCGACCTGCGGGCGATCACGGTCAACCCCGTGGCGCCGATGTCGCACAGCTTCGACTCGCGCGAGCTGCGCGAGCGGATCTCCAGCGCGGTCGGCGACGTGCCGGTCGTGGACGTGCGCGCGCTCGACTGAGAAGCGCGGGCGGCGCGCTTAGCCCGTGGCCGCGACCGCCCCGCCGCCGCTGGAGTAGTAGTCGGCGTTGATCTGGACGTACTTCTGCCACTCCTCGGGGAGCTGGTCCTCGGCGAAGCACGCGTCCACGGGGCAGGCCTCGACGCACGCGTCGCAATCGATGCACTCCTCGGGGTCGATGTAGAGCATCTCGACGGCGTCGTACCCGGGCTCGTCGGGCGTCGGATGGATGCAGTCGACGGGACACACCTCGACACACGAGTTGTCCTTGGTGCCGATGCACGGCTCGGCGATGACGTAGGCCAATTCGATCGTTCCTGTTGCTTGGAGGGACTCGAGAAGGGGGCGAGCGGCGCGCTCGCGGCGAGCCATTTTAGAGGTGCGCCGTCTCCGCGAAGCTCGACGCCGAGGATGGATGCTTGCGTGAGCAATCATCTCTGCGGGGCCCACTCCGCTACGTTTCCCTCGATGCTGCTGCTGACGGGCGCGACGGGCGTGGTGGGCTCGGCTCTGCTGCGCCGGCTCGTCGCCTCGGGGGCGGACGTGCGCTGCCTCGTGCGCGACCCGCGGCGGCTGGGGGCACAGCGCGTGCGGGTGCAGATCGCGCTCGGCGATCTCGCGGACCCGCCGTCGTTTCGCAACGCGATGCGCGGTGTGCGCACGGTCGTACACCTCGCGAGCGCGACGCGCGACCAGGCGCGCGGGTCGATCGAGGAGCTCGACGGGATCGCGACATGGCGCATGGTCGCCGCAGCGGAGCGCGCGGGCGTCGAACGCTTCGTGTTCTTCACCGCGCTCGACGCCTCCACGCACCACCGCGCGCGCTTCTTCCGCGCGAAGGCGCTCGCCGAGCAGGCGGTGAGGGAGGCGCAGCTGCGCTCGATCGTGTTCGCGCCCTCGCTGATGTATGCGCCGGGCGACCGCGTGATGAGGCTGTTCGAGCGCCTCGCGCTGCTGCCCGCGATGCCGATCTCCGGCAGCGGGCGCGCGACCTACCAGCCGATCTGGGCCGAGGACGTCGCCGACTGCGTGATGGCGGCGCTGGCGAGCTCTGAGCGCTCGCTCGATGGCGGCAGGTGCGAGCGCTACGAGCTCGCGGGCCCGGAAACGCTGTCGCACACCGAGATCGCGCGTTCGGTCCAGCGCGCGCTCGACCGCCGGCGCCCGCTCGTGCATGTGCCGACACCGATCGTCTCGCGCTCGCTGCGTGCGCTCGAGGCGCTGGCGGGCCCGCGCGCGTTCGCGACGTGGGACGAGGCGGAGCTGATGGAGGTGCCGATGGTCTCGGCGCGCGGGACCGCGGACGCGGAGCGCCTGGGCGTGGTGCCGCAGCGCCTCGGCGCGGTCCTCGGCGCTTCCTAGTCCGATACTCCGAGCGCGGCGCGCGGCCGCCGCTGCGCCCACGGCAGCGCGGCTTCGAGCTGCGCGGCGAGCGCGAGCAGCGCGCCCTCGGCGGCGGGTGTGCCAGCGAGCTGGATGCCGAGCGGCAGCCCGTCCTCGCCCTCGAACAGGGGCAGCGAGATCCCCGGCTGCCCGCTCGCGTTGAAGACCGGCGTGTATGGCGTAAAGAGCCCCGAACGGGTGAACGTGTCCATCGGCTGGGGGGCGGCAGGGTCGAGCGTGCCCAGCATGAGCGGGCGCTCGGCGAGCGCGGGCGTGAGCAGCGCGTCGTACTGTTCGAGGAAGCTCACGAGCGTGCGCGCGACGGCCTGCAGCTGCACGCCGGCGGCCATCCCTTCGACGGCCCCCATTTTCCCGATCATCGAGTAGATCGCCCAGCTCATCGGCTCCATGTCCTCGGCGGCGGGCTCGCGGCCGGCGACGCGGCCCGAGTACGCGATCGAGAGCGCGATGTGGTTGGAGAAGACCGCGCCGAACAGCTCGCGCAGCCCGTCGACCTGCCACGGGGGATCGATCTCCTCGACCTCGTGTCCGAGCGAGCGCAGCAGCTCGCTCGCGTCGGCGACGGCCTGCGCGCACGTCGGATCGAGCTCCGCGTCGGGGACGGGCGGGAAGGTCGTCGCGGCAATGCGAAGCCGCGCTGGCTCGCGCGCGGCGGACGCCGCGAACGGCTCGAGCGGAGGGGGCGCCCAGGTGGCGTCGCCGGGCTCGTAGCCGGCGAGCACGTCGAGGATCGCGGCGGTGTCGGCGACGGTGCGCGTGAGCATGCCGTCGGTCGTGAGCGAGGAGTCGCCGAGCTCGGGCGCGACAGAGATGCGCCCGCGCGAGGGCTTCAACCCGACCAGCCCGCAGCACGCGGCGGGGATGCGAATCGAGCCGCCGCCGTCGTTGCCGTGGGCGACGGGAAGGATCCCCGCCGCGACCGCAGCGGCCGCGCCGCCGGAGGAGCCGCCGGTCGTGCGCTCGAGGTCCCACGGGTTGCGCGTGGGCCCGAACAGGCGCGCCTCGGTCGTCGGCAGGATCCCGTACTCGGGCAGCGTGGTGGTGCCGACGATGATGAAGCCCGCGTCGCGCAGCCTGCGCGTGACGTTGTGGTCGTAGTCGGGGACGTAGTCGGCCATCAGCGAGCAGCCGTACGTGAGCCGTTTGCCGGCGACGG
>DATBCA010000226.1:0-2341 GCA_036270715.1 Solirubrobacteraceae bacterium | reverse complement strand
GAACTGGCGCAGCTGGAGGTGGTAGACGGGCTCGCCCTCGTCGGACATGCGCACACCTTCCCACCTCGCACACGCTCGCGTCACCGCCTGCGCGCTGCGGCGGCGGGCGGAGCTCAGCTGCCTGAGCGCCTTCGCCGCGAGGCCTCGCCCTCCGCCTCACCGAGCCTCGCCCGCATGATCGCGACCGCCTCCGGGTTCGAGTCGATCAACACGTAGCGGCGACCGAGCTTGCGTGCCACGGCGCCCAGCGTCCCGCTCCCCGCGAAGAAGTCCAGACACCAATCCCCCGGGCGCGTCGACGCGAGCACCATGCGGCCGACGATGCCCTCGGGCTTCTGCGTCGGGTATCCCGTCTTCTCGCCGCCGCTCGTCGGAACGATCGTGTGCCACCACACGTCCGTCGGCAGCTTCCCGCGCGCGGCCTTCTCAGCACCCACGAGACCCGGCGCCATGTACGGCTCGCGGTCCACCGCGCTCGCGTCGAAGTGGTAGGCACCGCGATCCTTCACGTACACGAGGATCGTGTCGTGCTTCGCCGGCCATCGGCGCGTGGAGCGCGCGCCGTAGTCGTACGCCCAGATGATCTCGTTGAGGAAGCACTCGCGGCCGAAGATCTCATCGAGCAGCAGCTTGCAGTAATGCGCCTCGCGATAATCGATGTGGAAGTACAGTGTCCCCTCGCGCGCCAGTAGCCGCCGCGCATGCTCCAGACGCGGCTCCAGGAAGCCGAGGTAGTCGTCGAACTCGTCCCCGTAGGAGGACTCGCGCAGCACGCTCGCCCCGTAGCGACGGCCGCCGAAACCCACCCGCTCGCCGTCCTCGCGCGCGCGCACGCGCAGCGTCCTGCGCGACCGAACCCCGCCGCGGTTGAACGGCGGGTCTATGTAGATCAGCTGGAAGCTCTCGTCCGCGAACGCCGGCAGGAGCTCGAGGTTGTCGCCGAGCAGGATCTCGTCGTCTGTCGGCTCGCGCCGCGCGCTCGCACGCTTCGGCATGCCCGCAGCCTATGCGCGCCTCCCGACGCGCGCCCACTCCCCCGCTCCGCCGCGCGCAGCTCGAGCGCGCGCCGGCAACCGGACCCCGCCAGTCGACGGCCTCGCGATGCCGATCGAGGGCCTCGTCATGCCGGTCGGCGGCCTCGCGATGCTCCACAGGGGTGCTGCGTGCGCGCGTGCGCGCGTGCGCTCGCGCGCGCGGCGATCAGCTCCGAGGACACGTCCCCCATCGATTGCGCGTTCCGCGTTTCGGCACAATGCTCCCGATGCACGGTTTGATCGAGGCAGCGCCGCGCGCGGGGCGCGTGCTCGCGATCACGCTCGCGCTGGCGCTCGCGACGGTCGCGGCGCTGCCGGTCGCATCATCGCCGCAGAACGCGCGCACGTACGTGTCCGTGGCGATCGGCGCGCGCGCCCAAGGGCAGCCGGTCCCGAGCGCGTACATGGGGCTCTCGTTCGAGCTCTCGAGCCTCGGCGAAGTCGCCCGTCTGTCAGAACGCGGGAACCTCGTCACGCTGCTGCGCTCGCTGGGGCGCGGCGTGCTGCGCTTCGGGGGGGTGTCGGCGGACACCCAGATCGCGTGGTCGGACGCGATGACGCCGCGGCCGGCGTGGGCGGTAGGCACGATCGGCCCCGCGGACCTGCGGCGGCTCGCGACGCTCGCCTCGCGTAGCGGCTGGAAGGTCCTGCTGACGATCGGGCTCGCGCATTTCGAACCGGCGTCAGCGGCGCGCGAGGCGCGGGCGGCGCGGGCGATCCTCGGTCCGCGGCTCGCGGGCATCGAGCTCGGCAACGAGCCAAACGCGTACGGCGCTCACAAGCTGCGCGCGCTTCCGTGGACGTTCTCCCAGTATGCGGCTCAGGCCTCGAGCTATCTCAGAGCGATCGGCGCGGACGGTGCGGCGCCGCCCCCGCTGGCAGGGCCGGACGTGTCGGGCTCGCCGGCATACCTCAGCTGGGGCCGCGGCGAGGCCGCGCGCCTCGACCCCGCGATCCTCACGGGGCACCACTATCCGCTCGGCTGCCACGAAGCGATCCCGCCGAGCGTCGCACGGCTGCTGAGCCCCGACATCCGCCGCGCAGAGCGCATATCGATGCTGCGCTACCTGTCCACCACCGCCCGCTCGCGCATACCGTTCCGGCTCGACGAGACCGGAAGCGTCTCGTGCGGAGGGCGCCCCGGCATCAGCAACACTTTCGGCTCGGCGCTGTGGGCGTCGGACTACGTCGCGCGGACGATGGCCGCGGGAATGACGGGGATCAACTTCCACGGCAATCTGCGCAACTGCCTCGGCTACTCGCCGGTCTGCGCCACGAGCGCGCAGGATCTGGCGGAAGGCAGGCTG
>DATBCA010000225.1:0-2704 GCA_036270715.1 Solirubrobacteraceae bacterium | reverse complement strand
CGCTCCGCTTTGCCGAGATCGTGACTTGGCGCTCGTCGAGCCGAGATTCGCGCTCACCGCGCGCCGAGAGCGTTTCAGCCGAGAATGCGGCGTCGCGCCGGTCGGCGCATGCACCGGCCGGAAATACTCGGCGTGTTGTCGATGAGCCGAGAAGCGCACGCGGGCGAGACGTACAGTGGGCGGGTGAGCGGCGACGGCGTCCTCCTGCGGCCGGTCGAGATCGCGGATCTGCGCATGATCCTCGGCGAGCTCGACGACTTCTGGGGCGAGCGCGACGTGGCCTTCCTGCACCAGGCGCTCTACGTCCACGAGTTCGGCGACACATCCCTGCTCGCGGAGCGCGATCGCGAGATCGTCGCCTACCTGCTCGGGTTCGTCAGCCCGGCGGCTCGTGCCGGCTATGTCCACGTGGTCGCCGTGCGCCGGAGCGCGCGCGGGCGCGGGCTCGCGCGGCGTTTGTACGAGCGCTTCGCGGAGCTCGCCCGCGCGCGCGGCGCGCGCGGGCTGAAGGCGATCACGAGCCCCGAGAACGACGGCTCGCGCGCGTTCCACGAAGCGCTCGGCTTCTCCGTCGCGCTCGTCGACGGCTATTCGCCGTCGGGCGGCGCGAGGCTCGTCTTCCGGCGCGCGCTCGACGCGTCGTGAGGACGAGCGCGGGCGCCGCTCACCAGATCGCGCGCCCCAGGTAGTAGCCGCCTGCGGCCGCGCCGAGGCCAAGCGCGACGGACGCGAGCACGAGCACCGCGCCGCGTGCCGGCTCGCCCGCCTCGACGTCCAGGAACGCCTGCACGGTCCACGTCGAGAAGGTCGTGAAGCCGCCGAGGAGCCCCACGCCGAGCGCCGCGCGCGTCTGCGGCGACGCCCAGTGAGCGACGACGAGCATCCCCAGCAGGAAAGAGCCCACGACGTTGATCGCGACCGTCACCCACGGCAGCGCTTCGCCGTGGACCGCCGAGGAGATTCCGTAACGAAGAAGGACGCCGCCCGCACCCGCGAGCGCGACGAGACCCGCGGTCACGCGCGCATGCTCGCACGCGAGGCGGAACGTGCGTTCAGCGCCCGCGGTTCGCGCGGATAGACTGGATTCTCGATGCACGAGGAGGCGACATTCGCGGTCAAGAGCGGGCTCGCCGAGATGCTCAAGGGCGGCGTCATCATGGATGTCGTCACGCCCGAGCACGCGATCGTCGCCGAGGAGGCCGGCGCGGCCGCGGTGATGGCGCTCGAGCGCGTCCCCGCGGACATACGCCGCGATGGCGGCGTCGCACGCATGTCCGAGCCCGAGATGATCGGCGGCATCCAGCAGGCGGTGAGCATCCCCGTGATGGCCAAGGCGCGCATCGGGCACTTCATGGAGGCGCGCGTGCTCGAAGCGCTCGAGGTCGACTACATCGACGAGTCCGAGGTCCTCACGCCCGCCGACGAGGCCAACCACATCGACAAGTGGCCGTTCAAGGTCCCGTTCGTGTGCGGCGCCACCAACCTCGGCGAGGCGCTGCGCCGCATCGGCGAGGGCGCCGCGATGATCCGCTCGAAGGGCGAGGCGGGAACCGGCGACATCGTTGAGGCCGTTCGCCACATGCGCACGATCACCGGCGAGATCCGCCGGCTGACGATGCTCTAGGCGGCCGAGCTGGCCACCGCCGCGAAGGAGCTTCGCGCGTCGCTCGAGCTCGTGCGCCGCGTCGCCCGCGAGGGGCGCCTGCCGGTTGTGCTCTTCTGCGCCGGTGGGATCGCCACGCCGGCCGACGCCGCGCTGATGATGGCGCTCGGCGCCGAAGGCGTGTTCGTCGGCTCCGGCATCTTCAAGGCCGACGACCCGCCCGCGCGCGCGCGGGCGATCGTCCAGGCGACGACACACTGGCAGGACCCCGAGCTCATCGCCGCCGCGTCGCGCGGCCTCGGCGCCGCGATGGCGAGCCTCGAGAGCTCCAAGCTCGAGCACGAGCAGCTTCTCGCGCAGCGCGGCTGGTGAGCGCCGCCGCGGCGGCGCCAACCGATCGGCCGGTCGTCGGCGTTCTCGCGCTGCAGGGAGACTTCGCCGCGCACGCCAAGGTGCTCGCGCGTCTCGGCGCGTCCGTGCGCGAGGTTCGTACCCGCGCCGATCTCGACGGACTGTCCGGGCTCGTCATCCCCGGCGGCGAGTCGACCTCGATGGCCATCGGCGTCGAGCGCGAGCGCCTCGCCGAGCCGCTGCGCGAGCTCGTCGCCCGCGGAGTGCCCGTGTTCGGCTCGTGCGCCGGGCTCATCATGCTCGACCGACGCCACCTCGGCGTCATGGACATCCTCGCCGCGCGCAACGCCTTCGGCCGCCAGCTGCACAGCTTCGAGGCTGACGTCGAGCTCGCCGGGCTGGCCGGCGGGCCGATACGCGGTCTCTTCATCCGCGCGCCTCAGATCGCCGAGCACGGGCCCGAGGTGGAGGTCCTTGCGCGCGTCGGCGAGGGCGCGCACGCCGTCGCCGCGCGCGAGGGTCCGATCCTCGCGATCGCCTTCCACACCGAGCTCGGCCGCGATGACCGCGTTCACTCGCTCTTCCTCGAGCGTGTCCGCGAGTTCGCCCGCAGCACGCTCGCGCACTAGGACTCGCAGGCGTGGCTGTCGGGAGGAGTCCCGGCGGTGACTCTCGAGGGGGGCGCTGCGTGCGCGCACACACGCGCGCACGCGCGTACGCGCGTGGCGCCTTCATCCGGAGAGAAACTCG
>DATBCA010000224.1:0-2124 GCA_036270715.1 Solirubrobacteraceae bacterium | reverse complement strand
CCGCCGCTCCCCCCGTCGGCGCGTGCCGGCGCCGGCGCCGGCGCGAGGTGGAGGACCGCGGCGACGGCGCACGCCGCGAGCGCGCCCGCAAGGCGCCACACGCGCCCGCGCGTCGAGTATCGAGCTGCGGTTCGCACGCGGGCGGTCACGCCGGGACATGCTCGCACGCGTCGCCGCTAGCCTGCGGGCGTGGTCGCGACTGAGATCACGACAGGACTGTTTCGCTGGGTCGCCCCGCACCCGGAATGGAACGCGAGCGCGCAGCCGGGCTCCTCGAGCTCCTGGCCGCAGCTCGTGGGGAGCGTGCTCTACGAGCTGCCGGGAGTCGCGGCGCTCATCGACCCGCTGATCCCGCGCGCGGAAAGCGAGGAGTTCCTGCGCTGGCTCGACGCGCGCGTGCGAGGGCGTGCGGTGACCGTCCTGACGACGATTCGCTTTCACCGCCGCGATCGCGAGCAACTTGCGGAGCGCTACCGCGCGAGCACGACGCGAGCGTGGAACTGGATCCCCCCGGGCGTAACGCCGTGGCGACTCCTCGGCGCGCGTGAGCTGCTGTTCTGGTTGCCCGCGGTCGCGACGCTCGTCCCGGGCGACGCGCTCCTCGGCGAAGGCGGCGGCTTGCGCGTCTGCCCTGAGAGCTGGCTCAGCGACGCGCGCGTCAGCCGCGAGGGTCTGGCGGAGCGGATGCGCCCGCTGCTCGAACTGCCGATCGAGCGCGTGCTCGTCTCGCACGGCGAGCCGGTGCTGCGCGGGGGCCACACCGCGCTCGCGGCCGCGATCGAGGAGGCGGCGGGCCCGCGGGGCAGCGTCCCGCGTGCGCGCGGACTCTCGCTCCGTAGAGCGCGGCGCGGCGGCGCGCCGCGGTGAGCGCGGCGCGCCGTCCGGCCGGGCGTCAATGCGCTATTGCTGCACCGCCCACAGCAGCGGATAGCTGATCCAACAGTTGGGCGCTTTCGCGGTCGAGGGCGAGAGCGCGTTCAGCACTAGCCTGTTCGTCGTGTTGTCGTACGGCATGCCCGCGTGTTCGATCGTGTCGTTCCAGCACGAGCTCTGCAGGTATTTGTTTTTCACGCCGCTCTCATTGATGAACGACGACCCGACGGGCGTGACGACGACCTCGTAGGTCGTCTCGAGGATCGTGTAGCTCACGCCCGCCTGCGCGATCGGCGGGTTGTCGAACGCGGCGAGGAACTGAGAGCCGGCCTCCTGGTCGTAGCACGCGGCGCACAGGCCGCCGACGATCGCTTCGTTCGCCCCCGGGAAGAAGCCCGCGAGCAGCGTGAGCCCGTCGAGCGTCGTGCCGTGCGTCGAGGGCGAGAGGCCGACGAGCGTGTGCACGTGCGGCGCGAGCCCGAGGGACTTGGTGACGTACTCCGCGATCAGCCCGCCCTGCGAGTGCCCGACGAGGTCTACCTGCGTGCCGCCGTAGTGCGCGCGCACGCTTTCGACGAAGCTCGCGACTTCTTTGGCCGACTGCGCGACCGGGCCGACGGACTGGATGAACGCGCCCGGCTGCGCACCGAAGTTCGTGGAGAACACGCAGTAGCCGTCGTTGGCGAGGATCGGCCCCAGCGCGCCCCAGTCGTCCTCCATGTTCGCGAACGTCCCATTTATGAGAACGACCGGCCGCGGGTGCGCGGCCGATAGCGTGCACGCGTAGTTGTTGACGCCGGGCGGCGCCTGCGACGGGTTCAAAAGCGCGGCGGCAGCCGCCGCGGTGAGCGACGGCTGGATGTAATAGGAGGCCGCGGCGCTCGCCGTGGCCGAAAGCAGCGCCGCGCATGTGATCGCGCCGACCGCGAGCGCGCGCATTCGAAACACCATCTCCCGCTCCTCTCGTCGTATGCGCCGCGTCGCACGAGCGCGCGGCTTGCCGACCGCATCCCCGCGCGCAAGCTACCCCGCGCGCGTCGCGCGCGCAACCCCTCGGCCGCCGCGCTTGACGAGCGGCGGGATGCTCTCAGCGACCGGTGCCGCGCCTGTGCCGGCGCTGCACGACCATCAGTGAGCCGCCTGCCGCGATCAGCGCGAGCCCGACGACGAGCGACCACCGCAGGTCGAAGCCGGTGAACGGAAGCGTGCCCGATTTGCCCGGCGTCGTGCTCGTCGTCGACGTTTCGCTGT
>DATBCA010000223.1:0-7752 GCA_036270715.1 Solirubrobacteraceae bacterium | reverse complement strand
GCCCCTCGCGGTCTCCGACTACGAGCACGTGCTCGATTGGATGGAGGCGCTGATCGCCGCCGGCGATCGCGCCTATGTGACGGCTGCGGCGGTAAACCTCGTGATGTCTGCTCGGGAGGACGCGGCGACGCGCGAGGCGGTGCTGGGCGCCACGCTCGCCGTGCCCGACGGCCAGCCGCTGGTGTGGGCGCTGCGCGCGCTCGGTCACTCGCGCGCTACGCGCGTCTACGGCCCCGACCTGATGGCGGCCTTCTGCGCGCGCGCGGCCGCGAGCGGGACCCCGATGTACCTCTACGGAGGTCGCTCCGCGCACGCGCTCGAGCTCCTCGAACGGGGGCTCCGCGAGCGCTTCCCCGGGTTGGTCATCGCGGGCGGATTCTCGCCCCCCTTTCGCGAGCTCGACGCTGAGGAGAACGCGCGCGCACTCGCGGCGATCGACGACTCGGGGGCGAGCGTCGTGTGGGTGGGTACGGGACAGCCGAAGCAGGAGCTGTGGATGCTGCGCGCGCGGCCGCACCTGCGGGCGCCGTTGCTCGTGGGCGTGGGCGCGGCGTTCGACTTCCACGCGGGGCTCGTCTCGCAGGCGCCGCGCTGGATGCAGCGCGCGGGGCTCGAGTGGAGCTACCGCCTCTCGCGCGAGCCGCGACGGCTGTGGCGGCGCTACGCGCGCTACAACCCGATGTTCATCGCGGGCTTCGCGCGCCAGTACGCGCGCCATCTCCGCGACGGCGGTGTTTCAAAGGAGGCATGAGCGCGCCGCTAACCTTCGAGCCTCGATGAGCACCTCGCACGGCAGCGCCGACGTCTCGGTGGTGGGACTCGGTCGCGTCGGTCTCCCGCTCGCGCTGTCGTTCGCGGATCGCGGCCTGGACGTGATCGGCATCGACAACGACCCCGCGCGAGTCGCGACCGTGCGCGGCGGCCGGATGCCGTTTGCGGAGACTGGCGCGCAGGAGCTGCTCGAGCGCGTCGCCGCGAGCGGGCGCCTGCGGCTCGCGGAACGCGTCACAGATGCCGCGCTTGCGCGGCACATCATCATCACTCTCGGCACGCCGTCGTTCTCGCACATCGAGATCGACATGCGCGACATACGCATGGCGCTCGACGAGCTGCTCGGCGTGCTCGCTCCGGGGCACTCGCTGATCCTGCGCTCGACGATCGCTCCGGGCACGACGGAGTTCGTCGCGGGGTACGTCGCGAAGCACCGCGGCCTTCGCGCGGGAGAGGACGTTTTCGTGGCGCACGCCCCCGAGCGCATCGCCGCGGGGCGCTTCCTCGCGGAGATCGACACGTTGCCCTGCATCATCGGCGGCGTCGGCGAGCGATCGGGCGAGGCCGTCGCCGAGCTGTTCTCGGTGTTTCGCGCTCCGATCGTGCAGACGAGCGCGGTCCACGCGGAGCTCGCGAAGATCTGGGCGAACATCCTCCGCTACACGAACTTCGCGCTGCCGAACCTGCTGATGATGGACTGCGAGCGCTACGAGGCGAATGTGTTCGAGGTCATCGACCTCGTCAACCGCGATTACCCTCGCGGCGGAATCGCGCAGCCCGGGCTCACCGCGGGGACGTGCCTGCGCAAGGACTTCGCGTTCTCCGAGGAGCGCTCGGCGGCGCCGGGCATGCTGCTCGCGGTCTCGCGCGTGAACGAGTCGATCCCGCTGTTCCTTCTCGAAGGAGTCAAGAGACGTCTGGGGTCCCTGGCCGACCGCAAGGTCGCGGTGCTCGGGCTCGCGTTCAAGGCCGACACCGACGACGAGCGCGATTCGCTCTCCCACAAGCTCATCCGGCTGCTCGAGCGCGAGCTCGCCGACGTGGCGGTGCACGACCCGCGCGTGGCGACGCCCACCGCGTCGCTCCAGGACGCGCTGGCGGGCGCCGACGCCGTGATCGTCGCGACGAACCACTCCGAGTTTCGCGAGCCCGGGGTGCTCGCTGCGATCGCCGAGCGCTCGAGCGGCGATTGCCTCGTCGTGGACCCCTGGAACTGCTGGGGCGCCGCGCAGGTGTTCGCATACGCCTCCGAGATCTCGCTGCTCGCGAGCGCCGAGGGCCTGTCCCGGTAGGCATGCGGTGAGCCGCGTTCTCGTAACGGGCGGCGCCGGGATGATCGGCGCGGCCGTCGTCCGGCGCCTGCTCGCCGACCCCGCGTACGAGGTTCGCGTCTCCGACCAGCGGCCCGCGCCGTTGTGGATGCGCGAGGGCTGCGAGGTGCACACGGGCGACCTGCGCGTGCTCGCGCAGGCGCGCGCCGCGACGAAGGACTGCTCGCACGTCGTTCACCTCGCGGCGATCGTCGGCGGGATCGCGAACTTCCACCGGCTCCCGTACACGCTGACGGAGGCGAACAACGCGCTCACCGGCGCGGTCGTGCGCGCTGCGCTGGAGCGCGAGGTCACGCGCTTGGTGTACGTCTCCTCCTCGATGGTGTTCGAGCGGGCCGAGCTGTTCCCCACGCCCGAGGACTACCTGCCGCAGTGCCCCGTGCCGCTGTCGGCGTACGGCTTCTCGAAGCTGTCCGGTGAGGTCTACTGCCGCGCCGCACATGACGAGCACGGGCTCGCGTACACGATCGCACGGCCCTTCAACGCGTACGGCCCAGGCGAGCTGCCCGACGCGGAACCCGGCCTCGCACACGCGCTGCCGGACCTCATCAACAAGGTGCTCGACGGGCAGCGCCCGCTTCAGATCTTCGGGTCGGGCGAGCAGACCCGCACGCTCACGCACGTCGACGACATCGCCGATGGGATCGTCGCGGCGATGAGCTCGCCGGCGGGTGAGAACGAGGACTTCAATATCTCGGCCTCACTCGAGCTGACCGTCGCGGAGCTCGCGCGAATCGTGTGGGAGGCGTGCGGCGAGGACCCGCAGGCGTTCGAGCTGGAGCACCTGCCGAGCTTCGCGGTCGACGTGCAGCGGCGCTGGCCGTCGGTCGAGAAGGCGCGCGAGCTCCTCGGGTGGGAGGCGCGCATCGGCGTGCACGATGGCGTCGCGGCGACCGTCGCGTGGCTGCGCGCGCAACGCGCGGCTACGGGCGCGGCCGGACCCGTGGTCGGCGCCATCGACGGCGGGGCTGCTGCGCGCGCGCGCGAGGACGGCGGTCCCACGAGCGCGCGAGAGCGCGCGGCGCCGGCGAAGGGAAGCCTCGCGGGCGGCCTGTAGGCTACGCCGCCGATGGCAAGCCCGCGCTCGGCGCTCATCACCGGCATCACCGGTCAGGACGGCTCCTACCTCGCGGAGCTTCTGCTCGAGAAGGGCTACGACGTGCACGGGATGGTTCGCCGGGCGTCGACGGAGAAGTTCGACCGCATCGAGCACCTTCGCGACCGCATCACCCTTCACCAGGGAGACCTGCTCGACCAGCGCTCGCTCGTCGACGCGCTCCGCGCCGCGAAGCCCGACGAGATCTACAACCTCGCGGCGATGTCGTTCGTCGCGGTCTCGTGGATCCAGCCGACGCTCACCGCGGAGTTCACGGGCGTGGGTGTCACACGCATTCTCGAGGCGATGCGCGAAGTGTGCCCCGAGGCGCGCTTCTACCAGGCGTCCTCGAGCGAGATGTTCGGCAAGGTGCGCGAGGTCCCGCAGACGGAGAGTACGCCCTTTCACCCCCGCTCACCATATGGCGTCGCGAAGGTGTATGGGCATTTTATTACCGTTAATTATCGCGAGTCCTACGGGCTGCACGCGACGTCTGGGATATTGTTTAACCACGAGTCGGTTTTTTCCAATACGCCGCTCCTTGTGCGCGAGGGGGGCATTATTGCCGTCAAGACTCCAATTGATCTAGTTTCACTCCTACCCAAGGGTCGCTCAGGTCAGACTTTCGCACCCGCCGCGATAACCGAAGTGTGGGATGGTGAAACTTGGACTGCGATAAACGCTATCACCGCGACCCGCCGGCGCGATAGCGATCCCGACCACCGCCCCCTCTCCATCCAGGCACGGGCGGGGGTCGTGGATGTCACCTCGCATCACAACATGCTCGATGCTGACTTCGAAAAGGTTGCGGCTGCCGATGTCAATCCGGGCGACGAGCTCGCGCTCGCATCGGCCATGCCCCCGCCGCAGAATTGGAGCGTCTGCACGAGGGAGATGGCCGAACTCCTCGGACTTCTCACAGCCGATGGCTACATCAGCCGTGACGGCCACGGGGTTCGCTTCACTAACAACAACGATCTCCTGCGCGCGCACACGGCGGGCCTCTGGTCGAAGTGCTTTCTCGGCGACTCGCGCGAGTGGACCGGCACTTCCGGCTTTAACGACGACGCAGAGGTCTGCCACGTGAACCTCACCGGCGCCCCAGCCGTCGGATCATGGCTACGCGAACAGCTGTACACCAGCACCGGCCACAAGCAGGTACCGCCCGTGATCCTCAACGCCAACGTCGAGACGCAGGAGGCGTTTCTCAACGGCTACTACGCGGGCGACGGCCTGAAGAAAGGCAACGGCGAGTCGATCAAGACGAACAGCGCGGTGCTCGCTCAGGGTCTCTGCTGGATGTACCACCTCAACGGCCAGCCGGCCTCCGTGTACGTGGAGCAGCGAGGCGACAAGACGTATTACCAGTTGAACATGTATTCGGCTGTGCCCGTCGGAGCCAAGGGCCGCCACTTACGGAAGAACCCCGCCGAGGTCCGCCGGGTCGTGCCCGCCAACGTACCCGACGACGAATGGACGTTCGACATCGAGACCGAGAGCGGCGTCTTCTGTGCGGGCGTTGGGCGCCTCGTGATCTCCAACTCCCCCCGCCGCGGCCTCGAGTTCGTAACGCGCAAGATCAGCTGGCACGCCGCTGCGATCAGGCTCGGGCTTGCGTCCGAGCTGCGCCTCGGGAACCTCGCGGCCGAACGCGACTGGGGCTACGCGAAGGATTACGTCGAAGCGATGTGGCTGATGCTCCAGCGCGACGTCGCCGAGGACTACGTGATCGCGACCGGAGTCGCGCATTCCGTGCGCGAGTGCGTCGAGATCGCATTCGACGAGGCCGGGCTTTCCGACACCGAGAAGTACGTGGTGATCGACGAGAGCTTCGTGCGTCCAGCCGAGGTCGACCATCTGATCGGGGACGCGGGCAAGGCCGAGCGCGACCTCGGTTGGAAGCCCGAGACCTCCTTCGAGGAGCTCATCCGCCTGATGACGCGCGCGGACCTCGAGCTGCTCGGCTCGCGCTGACGATCCGCGCCGCTTTGCGCGGCTAGCGCCAGCGCTCGAGAAGTTCCTCGTCGGGAACTTTTCGCACGACGCGTGCGGGCACCCCCATTACGACCGCGCGCGGCGGCACGTCGTGGGTCACGACGGCGCCCGCCGCGACGAACGCCTCCTCGCCGACCTCGACGCCCGGGATGAGCACGACCCCGCCGCCGACGCGGCAGGCGCGCCCGAGCACGACGCCCTGCAGCTCCTCGCCCGGCGCGTGGCGCGCGATCGTGTCGTCGTTCGTCGTCGTCGTGCCGGGTCCCACGAACACGTCGTCCTCGACGACCGAGTGCGCCGTCACGTAGACGTTCGTCTGGATCCTCACGCGCTCGCCGATCGCGACGTCGTTGTCGACGACGCTGCCGCGGCCGATCACGGTCCCGGACCCGACGGTGCTGCGCTCGCGCACGTAGGACTGGTCGCCGAGGATCACGCCCTCGCCGAGCCGCGCGCCCGCGAACACGACCGCGCCCGCGCACACGCTGACCCCGTCGCCGACCTCGAGCGCCCCCACCTCGCCGTGCGCGCCCGACGCGCGCGCGAGCCGCGGAGGCTTGCCGAGCACTACGTGATCCTCGATCGCGCAGAGCGCGCCGACGACCGTTCGCGAATGAACTACGACATACGCGCCGAAACTCACGCCGGCGCCGATGCTCACGCCGTCCCCGAGCAGCAGCCCAGGGGCGCGCTCATCGGCGTGCAGGTCGCTCGTTGCGATCGCGTCGATGCGGGGGTCGTCGGGCGTCACAGGCGCACGACGTCGGCGACGCCCGAGGATCGCGTCACGCCGCGCAGGTCCACCAGCAGGCGCGAGCGTTGCGCGACGAGATCGTGGTCGACGTTCGGATGCGCGGTCACGATCACCGTCAGGTCCGCGTCGCCGAGCAGCTCCTGCAGTGGGCGGCTCTCGAGCGTCATCTCGGGCAGAGACGCGACGTGCGGGTCGTGGTAATTCACGTCGGCGCCCAGCTCGCGCAGCAGATGCAGGATCTTCAACGCGGGCGATTCGCGCGTATCGCCGACTCCAGGCTTGTAGCTGACGCCGATTACAGCGATGCGCGCTCCTTTCACCGACAGCCCGGTCGCGTTCAGCGCCCGCTGCACCTTCGCGACGCAGTGATAGGGCATCTGCTGGTTGATCTTGCCGGCGAGCTCGATGAACTCGGTGGCCATGTCGAACTCGCGGGCGCGCCAGCTCAGATAGAAGGGGTCGACCGGGAGGCAGTGCCCACCCATGCCGGGACCCGGCTCGAAGCGCATGAAGCCGTACGGCTTGGTCGCGGCGGCGTCTACGACCTCCCAGATGTCGATGCCCATGCGGTCGGTCAGGATCGCGAGCTCGTTCACCAGCGCGATGTTCACCGAGCGGAAGATGTTCTCGAGCAGCTTCGTCAGCTCCGCGGCCTCGGGCGAGGAAACCGTGACGATCTCATCGCACACGATCTCGTAGATCGTTCGAGCTCGCTGCGCGCACGCAGGCGTGAGTCCTCCCAGCACCTTCGGCGTGTTGCGCAGCGTGAAGTCCGTCCGTCCCGGGTCGACGCGCTCGGGAGAGAACGCGAGGTGAAAGTCGCGGCCCGCGTGAAGACCCGACTCCTCGAGCAGCGGCGCGACGCGCTCGCGAGTGGTGCCCGGATACGTCGTCGACTCGAGCACCACCAGCTGTCCCGCCTGCAGCACCTCGGCGAGCGCGCCGACGGAGTGAAGCAGCGGGCCGAGATCCGGCTCGCGATTACCCGTCAGCGGCGTGGGCACGCATATGAGCACCGCGTCCGCGCGCTCGAGGCGCGCGTAGCGGGTCGTCGCGTGGATGCGCCCCGCGACCCCCTGCAGCACCTCGCCGGGAACGTCCTCGATGTAGGACTCGCCCGCTCCGATCGACTCGATCTTGCGGCCATCGACATCGACCGCGATCACCTCACAGTCGGCCTGCGCGAACGCGACCGCGAGCGGCAAGCCGACGTAGCCGAGTCCGATGATCCCGATCGTGGGCGTCACCGGCGCCAGTGTAGGGCCTGGGGTACCGCGAAACCCCGCGCTACCCGCGGCTGGGGGTGTCCTGGAGCACGCGTAGGTCCGCGCGCACCATGCGCTCGACCAGCGCCTCGAACGACGTCTGCGGCTCCCATCCCAAGCGCTCGCGCGCCCGCGACGGATCGCCGACGTTGGGGGTGCGCTCGCGCGGGCGCACGAGCGACTCGTCCACGCGGACGTAGTCGTCGGGGTCCAGCTCCACGCAGGCAAACGCCGCGCGCACGAAGTCCGCGACCGTGCGTCCTGCGCCGCTCGCGAGCACGTACTCGTCGGCGCTCTCCTGCTGGAGCATCAGCCACATCGCGCGCACGACGTCGCCCGCAAACGACCAGTCGCGCACCGAGCCGAGGTCCCCGAGCGTCAGCTCGCGCTCGCGCCCGAGCGCGATTGCCGCAGCGGCGCGTGTGATCTTGCGCGTCACGAACGACTCCGGCCGGCGCTCGGACTCGTGGTTGTACGCGATCCCCGAGCTCGCGTGCAGGCCGTCGCGATCGCGCATCGCGCCGACGAGCTGGTGCGCGG
>DATBCA010000222.1:0-2475 GCA_036270715.1 Solirubrobacteraceae bacterium | reverse complement strand
TCGAGCCCTCCGCGCCGTCCGAGGTGCTCACGCAGCTCGAGCGCACGATCGCCAAGCGCGCGGCCGAGCGGCCGAGCGGCTCCTACACCGTCGAGCTGCTCGACGATCCCTCGCGCCTGCAGGGCAAGGTCATGGAGGAGGCGGAGGAGGTCGCCCGCGCCGCGCGCGAGGAGTCCGCGCAGCGCGTCGACGAGGAGGCCGCCGACGTCGTCTACCACCTGCTCGTGCTGCTGCGCAGCCGCGCGCGCAGCCTCGCCGACACCGAGCGGGTGCTCGATGGCCGTCACCGCTGAGGCGCGTCCCGAGGCGCTCGCGCTCGAACCGAGCCTCGAGCAGGCGCACGCGCTCGCCGCCGGGCACAACCTGATCCCGCTGCGCCACCGCTACATCGAGGACTGCGAGACGCCCGTGTCCGCGTTCCTCAAGCTGCGCGGGCTCGCGGCCGGCGCGCCCGCGTTCCTGCTCGAGTCCGCAGAACTGGGCCAGCGCGTCGGGCGCTGGTCGTTCATCGGCGTGCGCCCGCGCGCGCTCGTGCGCTGGTCGCTCGCCGACGGCGGCGACCCGTACGCGCTCGTCGCAAAAGAGCTCGCGCGCGCGGTCCAGGCGCCGATCGCCGACGGGCCGCCCTTCACCGGCGGCGCGGTCGGGTTCTTCGGCTATGACCTCGTGCGCACCGTCGAGCCGCTCGCGCCGCCCGGCCCCGACCCGCTCGGGCTGCCCGACATGGCGCTGATGATGACCGACGTGCTCGTCATCTTCGACCACCTCAAGCACACCGTCTCGATCCTCGCCAACGCCGATCTCTCCGGCGATGCCGGCGTCGAGGCGGCGTACGCCGCCGCTGCGAGCGCGATCGCGGACGTGCGCGCGCAACTCGCCGGCCCCGTCCCGCGCTTCCAGCCGCGCCCGCGCCCGAGCGCGATGCCCGCGTTCGAGTCCAACATGTCGCGCGAGCAGTTCGAAGCGATGGTCCGGCGCATCGTCGAGTACATCCACGCGGGCGACGCCTTCCAGGTCGTTCCCTCGCAGCGCTGGTCGGCCGCGGTGCCCGTGAGCGCGTTCTCGATCTACCGCGGCCTGCGCGCCGTCAACCCCAGCCCGTACATGTACTACCTCGACTTCGGCGACTTCCAGGTCGCGGGCACGAGCCCCGAGCCGCTGCTCACGGTCAGCGGCCGACGCGTGAGCACCAAGCCGATCGCGGGCACCCGCCCGCGCGGGGCGACGCCCGATGAGGACCGGCGCATAGAAGGCGAGCTGCTCGCCGACGAGAAGGAGCGCGCCGAGCACGTGATGCTCGTCGACCTCGGCCGCAACGACCTTGGGCGCGTATGCGAGTTCGGCAGCGTCGTCGTCGACCAGCTGATGGAGATCGAGTCGTACAGCCACGTGATGCACATCGTCTCGAGCGTCTCGGGGACGCTGCGCGAGGGCGTCGGCCCGATGGACGCGCTGCGGTCGGTGCTGCCCGCGGGGACGCTCTCGGGCGCGCCGAAGGTGCGCGCGATGCAGATCATCGACGAGCTCGAGCCCGTCAAGCGCGGAGGCTACGGCGGCGCGGTCGGGTACCTCAGCTACGGCGGCGACCTCGACACCGCGATCCACATCCGGACGGTCGTCATCAAGGACGGCGTCGCGCACGTCCAGGCGGGCGGCGGCACCGTCGCCGACGCGCGCCCGGACTACGAGTACGAGGAGTCGGTCGCCAAGACCTCCGCCGCGCTCCGCGCGATCGAGCTCGCCTGCGAGGAGCCGCAATGGCCGTGACCGGCACGCGCGTGCTCGTGCTCGACAACTACGACTCGTTCACCTACAACCTCGTCCAGTACCTCGGCGAGCTCGGCGCCCGCGTCGACGTAGTGCGCAACGACCGCGCGAGCGTGTCCGAGCTGCTCGAGCGCTCGTACGAGCGCTTCGTCATCTCGCCCGGGCCCTGCACGCCCGACGACGCCGGGATCTCGCTCGAGCTCGCGCGGCGCATGCCCGAGTCCGGCGTGCCGACGCTCGGCGTCTGCCTCGGTCACCAGGCGCTCGCGCAAACCTTCGGCGGGCGCGTGAGGCTGCACCCGCCGGTGCACGGCAAGGCGACGACCATCGAGCACGACGGCCGCACGATCTTCGCGGGCGTGCCCTCGCCGCTGACCGTCGGGCGCTACCACTCGCTCGTCGTCGACGCGCAGCTGCCCGAGTGTCTCGAGGAGTCGGCGCGCGGGGACGGCGTGCTGATGGCGATCCGCCATCGCGACCTCCCGGCCGAGGGCGTGCAGTTTCACCCCGAGTCCGTCCTCACCGACGAGGGCAAGCAGCTCCTTGCCAACTTCCTGGGAAGCTAGCCGTTGCCCAACCCGGCGCTCACGCGCGCGATCGACGCGCTCGCCTCGCGCACCGACCTCAGCGCCGAGCAGACCTCCGAGGTGCTCGCCGTGATCATGCGTGGCGACGTCTCCGAGACGCAGATCGCGGCCTTCCTCATCG
>DATBCA010000221.1:0-7977 GCA_036270715.1 Solirubrobacteraceae bacterium | reverse complement strand
GGGTACGCGCGCGGCACCTGGTTCGCGACACTCACCGTCGCCGCCGACACTCACCGTCGCCGCCGACACTCACCCTCGGCGTCGCCGCAGGACGAGACCCCACGGACACGACCCCGAGGACCGCGCGATAATCCGCGCATGCCAGCGGACCGCCCGGGCGTCGCACTCGTGCTCGCGGGCGGGGGCGCGCGGGGGGCGTACGAGATCGGCGCGTTGGCGGTGCTGCTGCCGGCGCTGGAGCGGCGTGGGGAGCGCCCGGAAGTGATCGTGGGGACGAGCGTGGGGGCGATCAACTCGGCGTTCCTGGCGGCGACGGCGGGTGAGGCGGCGGCGGATTCGCTCGAGCAGGCGCGCGAGTTGTGGCTACAGCTGACGTGGGACGAGGTGCTGAAGCCGCTGCTGTCGCCGGCGGAGCTCGCGAAACTGGCGACCTTCTTCCTCCCGGGCGGTCGCGTGTGGGGCTTCGTGGATCCGTCTCCGCTGGCGAAGAAGCTCGAGGAGCTGCGCCTGCGGCGCATACGGGCGAACGTCGCGAACGGCACGCTGAGAGCTGCGGCGGTGGTGGCGACGTCGGTCGCAAGGTCGGCGAGCGTGGTGTTCCACGACGGCGGCGGGCGCATCAAAGCGGATCGCGAACGGGCGATCGACTACGAGCAGACACAGCTGCGCGAGACGCACGTGCGGGCGTCGGCGGCGATCCCGAGCGTGTTCCCGGCGGTGCGCGTAGAGACGCCGCGCTCTCGCGCGGGCTGGTACTACGACGGCGGCACGCGCCTGAACACACCGATCAAGCCGGCGCTCGAACTGGGCGGCAAACGGGTGATCGTAATCGCGCTGAACTCGCTGCGCTCGGCGCACATGCGCGGACGCCCTGAGGCGCTCGACGGGGCGACGCAGATCGTGCAGGCGCTGCTCGTGGACCCGCTGGTACACGACGTGCAGACGCTCGCGTCGATCAACGAAATCCTGCACGCGCGTGCGCCGGTGAGGGGACGCCAAGCGAAGCACAAACCGGTCCCGTACATCCTGATTGCGCCAAAGCAGCCGAACGAGATTGGCGAAGCGGCCTCACGCGTATACCGCGAGCACTACGGCGGGGTGAAGCGCGCGGCATCGAGCGTGGCGATCCTCGGAAGGGTGCTCGCCGCGGGCTCGAACGCGTCGCGTGGCGAGCTGTTCAGCTACCTGTTCTTCGCGCGGGAGTTCGCGGGCGAGCTGCTGGCGCGCGGCGAAGCGGACGCGCGGCGCTGGCTCTCGCGCACGCACGACGAAGGCCCGTGGCGGCTGGGAAGGTGACGGGAGCGCGCACGCGCGTGCGCGTCGCACGGCTTTAGAGAGCGGGAGAGCGCGTCGATAACGCATGTAGGCCCCGGCTCGGCGAGGGCGGCGGCCCCCCGCATGCGACTTCCCGGCAGGAAAACCACCGTCTACGCGGTCCCCGACGTGCTCGAGCGCCCGCGCCTCGGGATCGCTCCGCCGCGCCCGCAGCCGGGCGAGCGGGCGCCGGGCGCGCGCGAGGACGTGCGGGCGCTGAGCGAGGTGACGCCGACGCTGGGGGACCCGGAGGGGGCGCTGCGGTACGAGGAAAAGGCGCTGCGCGAGACGGCGCTCATAGAGACGGCGCCGGAGCTGGTCGACGCCGAGATGACGCCGGCGGAGACGCGACCGGCCGAGCGCGAGCACCGCCGCTTCTACGTCCCGCTGCGGGTTCGCGTCCTGCTGACGTTCGTCGCTGGGGTGTCGTGGCTCGTGTTCTCGACGTGGCTCTCGCGGCACTGGATCGCGACGCTGGCCTCGGACATAAGCGTGCCGCTGGCGGTTGTCGTGGTGAGCGGGATCGCGCTGATACCGGGCTACCTGAACATCCAGCTGCTGACGTCGATCATGCTCGACAGCCCGCCGGACCTGCGCATGGACGTCGAGTTCCCGCCGATTGCGCTGCTGATCGCGGCGTACAACGAGGAGCAGGGGATCGCGGAAACGCTCGACTTCGCGCTGCGCAGCGACTACCCGGGGAGCTTCGAGGTGGTGGTGGTGGACGACGGCTCGAAGGACGGCACGCGGGAGATAGCGAAGCAGTACGAATCGCGCGACGAGCGGGTGCGGCTGCTCGAAGCGGACCACGGCGGGAAGGCGGAAGCGCTGAACGCGGCGCTTCGCGAGGTGCAGACGCCGCTCGTGGCGACGATCGACGCGGACACGCTGCTGATGCCGTCCTCGCTGCGCAGGGCGGTGGCGCGCCTGTCGAACTCGCCCGAGGACACGGTGGCGGTGGCGGGCTCGGTGCTGGCGCGCAACTCGCGCGACAACCTGCTGACGCGGGCGCAGGAGTGGGACTACTTCCTGGGGATCGCGAGCGTCAAGCGCGCACAGGCGCTGCTGCAGGGAACGCTCGTGGCGCAGGGCGCTTTCAGCGTGTACGAGACGGAGGCGCTGCGATTGGCGGGAGGTTGGCCGGACAGGATCGGCGAGGACATCGTGCTGACGTGGCGGATGCTGGAGAACGGCGGGCGCGCGGTGTTCGAGCCGACGGCGGCGGCGTTCACGGAGGTCCCGGCGACGTGGTCGGCTTTCGTGCGCCAGCGCAGGCGCTGGGCCAGGGGAATGATCGAGGGCCTGCGCGAGCACGGCACGACGCTGCTGCGGCGGATGAACTTCTATTCGCACTCGGTGGCGGCGAACTTCGTGTTCCCGCTGCTGGACACGACGTTCACGCTGGCCTTCATCCCGGGCTTGGTGCTGGCGGCGTTCGGCAACTTCGCGATCGTGGGGCCGATGACGCTGCTGGTGCTGCCGCTGAACGCGATGCTTGGCGGGGTCATGTTCCTGCACCAGCGGCGGGTGTTCACGTCGGTGAACCTGCACGTGCGCCGAAACCGCAAGGGTCTGCTGTTCTACCTCTTCTGCTACCAGTTCGTGATGGCGCCGATCTCGGTGGCGGGCTACGTGCTGGAGACATTCCGAGCGCGCCGTGCGTGGTAAGCGCACGCTAGGCTTGCGCCATGTCGGCGCCGCTGGCGGCGAATGAAGCACCGGCCGCACCGCTGAGCGGGGAGCTGCGCTACGGCCTGGAGCTCGCGCGCCTGCTCGCGGACCGCGACTTCCACCGCCCGGCCCGTTCGCGCAACGCGCGCGCGGTGCTGCTGATCCCGGGCTTCATGGCGGGCGACGGCTCGCTGAGCGTGATGGCGGGCTGGCTGCGCAGGCGCGGATCGCGTGTGGCGGGGGCGGGGATGCTCCTGAACACGGACTGCGCGGAGCGTGCGGTCGAGAGATTGGAGGGGCGCCTTCGGCGCTTGAGCTCGCGCGCAGGCGAGCGTGTGGTGGTGATAGGGCAGAGTCGCGGCGGCGAGCTGGGGCGCGTGCTCGCGCTGCGTAACCCGGACGCGGTGAGCACGCTGGTGATGCTGGGCTCGCCGGTGCTGGGGCCGCTTAACGTGGGGCCGGCGGTATGGAGCGCGCTGCGCTCGGTGGCACGATTGGGCGACGCGGGGGTGCCGGGGATGCTCTCGCGAGAGTGCGCGGTGGGCGAGTGCTGCGCGTCGTTTCGCACGGACCTGCGCGGGCGGATGCCGCAGAGCGTGCGGACGGTGTCGGTGTACTCGAAGAGCGACCCGATCGTGTCCTACCGGTCATGCCTGGATCCCGACGCGGAGCAAGTGGAGGTGAGCTCGAGCCACACGGGCATGTCGGTGAACGTGGGCGTCTACCGCGTGATCGCGCGCGTCCTGGCGGAGGAGGAGGCGGCGGAGCGGTGGGCGGCATAGGCGAGTGCATCCGCGCGCACGCGCGGCGGGAAGGCTAGGGAACGATGGAGTGGATGAGCCCGATGGACGCGTCGTTCCTTCACATCGAGGGGCCGATGAACCCGATGCACATCGGGGGCGTGAGCATCTTCGAGGGGCCCGCGCCGCCGTTCGAGCGCCTGGAAGAGATGGTCGCGCGCAAGCTGGGGCGCGTGCCGCGCTACCGCCAGAAGGTGCGCTTCGTGCCGTTCGAGTTGGGGCGGCCGGTGTGGGTCGACGACCCGCACTTCAACCTGCCGTACCACCTGCGCCACTCGGCGCTGCCGGCGCCGGGCTCGGACGAGCAGCTGCGCGCGACGGCGGGGCGCATCTTCGCTCAGCGCCTGGATCGCGACAAGCCGCTGTGGGAGATCTGGATGGTGGAGGGCCTGCGCGGCAGCCGTTGGGCGCTGCTCTCGAAGGTCCACCACTGCATGGTCGACGGCGTGTCGGCGACGGACCTGATGACGATCATGTTCGAGGACGATGCCTCGCCGGCGGACGACGTCCCGTGGCACCCGGCGCCGGAGCCGAGCGACGCGGAGCTGATCGTGCGGACGCTGACGCGGCGGACGCTGAACCCGTCCGAGCAGCTGCGCAGCGTGCGCGCGGCGCTGCGCGCGCCGCGTCACACGCTCGAGCAGGCGCTCGACCTCGCGCGCGGCCTCGCGTCGTCGGCGAGCCTGCTGCGCCCGGCGGGGAGCACATCGCTCGTGGGGCCGGTTGGGCCGCACCGCGCGTGGGCGACCGCGCACGTGCGCCTCGGCGACGTGAAGGCGGTGCGCGCGGAGCTCGGCGGGACGGTGAACGACGTCGTCCTGAGCGTGGTCGCAGGCGGCCTGCGCGACCTGTTGCAGGAGCGGGGCGAGCGCGTGGAGGGTCGGGCGGTGCGCGCGCTGGTGCCGGTGTCGGTGCGCAAGCCGAGCGAGCGCGGCACGTACAACAACCGCGTCTCGGCGATGTTCGCGGAGCTGCCCGTGGGCGTCGAGGACCCGGCGGAGCGGCTCGCGATCGTGGGCGCGCAGATGGACGGGCTGAAGCAGTCGAAGCAGGCGGTGGCGGGCGACGTGCTGACGTCGCTGTCGGGGTTCGCGCCGGCGATGCTCCTCGCGATGGGCGCGCGCCTGGCGGCGCGCGCGCCGTCGCTGGGCTTGCAGACGGGCGTGACGAACGTGCCGGGGCCGCAGACGCCGCTGCACACGCTCGGTAGGCGTCTGCTTGAATCGTTCCCGTTCGTGCCGGTGATCGGGACGGTGCGGATCTCGATCGCGATCTTCTCCTACGACGGCGGGCTGTACTTCGGCGTGACGGGCGACTACGACAGCTCGAACGACGTCGACGTGCTCACGCGCGGGATCGAACGCTCGATGTCGGAGCTGCTCGCGGTCGCGACGCCGGCGCCGGCGGCGCCGGTCAAGGAGGCCGCCCCCGTGCGCGAGCCCAGCTCGCCGTAGCCGCTAGGGCAGGATCGTGAAGCGCAGCGTCGCGGGCGCCGCCGCGCCGATGCGGTTGCGGGCGCTGATAGTCAGGCGATAGCGCGCGGGCGTGAGCTTGGCGACGGGCGATAGTCGCCCGAAGAAGCGCATGTGGTTGACCCCGGCGTGCCCGTCGAAGGCGAGCGTGCTGACGGCAACCACGCGCCGGCAGGTGCGGGTGACCCCAGCGGGCGTGTCGTGAAAGGTGCACACGCGCCGGCCCGAGAACTTCGGCACGAACGTGAACGTGACGTGCGCGCGGACGTTGAGCTTGAACGAGAACGTCGTGCCGAGCGGCGCGCTCGAGATGATCGCCGCGCCGTCGCCCTCGTGCCACGCGCTCGCGGACTGGCCGACGTCGCTCAGTGCCGGTGGGGTGGGTTGCGCGCTCGTGCTGAAGCTCCCTGCGGCGCCCTCCGCCGCGCACAGGCACGTGGCCGCCGCCAGCGCGACGACCGCGCCGCGAAGCGCGGCGATCCTCCAAAACCGTTCCATGCGTGTCTCCGTCCGTGGGGCTCCGTGCCGGCCGGATTGTACGGTCTGTAACGAATCCGCGCGCGAAGAGCGCTGCGAGAGCGCTCGGGAAGTACGTGTGGACGCGGCGGTAGGGTTCGCGAAGTGGCGCCCCTCCGGCGCATCGCGGATCGCCTCACATACGCGAACACCGTGGCGACGATCGCACTTTTCATCGCGCTCGGGGGCGCGTCGTACGCGGCGATCGAGGTGCCGGCGAACAGCGTCGGCCCGCGTCAACTGCGTGCGCGCGCGGTCGGAACGCGCGCGCTCGGCTTCCCCCTCGGCGTCACCGGCGTGACCGACGAGCACCGCGAAGACCTGACGAAAAGCGTGTGCGACGCTCCCGCGCCGCCGGGCGTTGGCAGCCTCATCAGCTGTCCGGTGATCCTGCTCTCTGGTGTTCGCGCGCCGGGGCGCGAAGTCGCCATCCGTCTCCCCGCGCGCGGCCGCGTGCTGATGTCGGCGGTCGTCGGCCTGAGGTCCGCCGGCCCCGCGGGCGCGAATGCGACGGTGAGCATGCGTTTCATCGTCGACGGCACGCGCGTCGGGAGCGACGAGCCGGTCGTGATCGCCGGAGGCGAGCACCTCCAGGTGCCCGCCCAGCTGCTCGTCCGGGCGGAACGGGGCAGCCACACCGTCGGGCTGCTCGTGAGCGCGCAGTACGCGTACTTCGGACCTGGAGACGTATTCGTCTCGCCGGTCTCGCTGGTCGTCACGGCGCTGCCGCCGGCGTAGCCCGCGCGAGCGCCGCGCCGCCGGCTTGCATAGCTGGGCGACGCCTGGTACACTCGCGTACCAATGGCGCTCGCCGTCGCTCCCCCGGTCCTCGCCCCACGCGTCCTCGTCGGCGACGCGCCGCCCTCGCCGTCCGGTCCGCTCGACTCGCCCGAGCCGGTTCGCCTCCCACCCGCGCGCACGCTGCCGCGTCTCGTGCAGTCGGTGCGCTTCGGGATGCGTCCGATGACCTTCAACCTCGCCGCGCGAGCGGAGCTCGGCGACGTGTGGCGCGTCCAGCTCCTGGGCCGCCTGGGGCAGTTCGCCGTGACGAGCCATCCCGATCACGTCGAGTCGCTGCTCAAGGCGAAGCCCGCGGACGCGCCGTCGCTGACGGGCGAATCGCCGCTGCGTCCCGTGCTGGGGCCCAACTCGGTGCTCACCACCGTCGGCGAGCGCCACATGCGTCAGCGCAAGCTGTTGCTGCCGCCGTTCCACGGCGACGCGGTCGAGCGCTACGTGCAGATGATCACCGACATCGCCGAACGCGAGATCGCCCGCTGGCAGGTGGGCGAGGAGCTGAAGCTCGCCCCGCGCATGCAGGCGGTGACGCTCAAGGTGATCATGGGCGGGATCTTCGGGATCGAGGGGACGCCGGGACCGGGGACGCTCGAGCACCGCTTCTACCAGACGATCCGCCGCTTAACCGCGGCCTCGACGAACCCGCTGTGGCACCTCGTTGAGCTGCGCAACCTCGGCAGGCTCGAGGCTCGCGGCGTGCTGCGTCGGCTGCTCGCGACCATCGACCGCGACCTCTACGCGCTGATCCACGACCGCCGCGCGCGCGGCGTGCGCGAGGGCGCGACGGACGTCTTCTCGCTGCTGCTCGCCACGCGCGACGAACAAGGCGAGGAGCTCAGCGACGAGGAGCTGCGCGACGAGCTCCTGACGCTCGTGCTCGCCGGTCACGAGACGACCGCGAACTCGCTCGCGTGGACGTTCGAGCGCCTGCTGCGCGCGCCCGCGCCCTACGCGCGCCTGCGCGAGCTCGTGCGCGCGACCGGCGCCGGGACGGAGGCCACCGACTACGTCGAGGCGACGATCCACGAGGGCATGCGCGTGCGGCCGGTGATCCCGATGATCGTGCGCAGGGCAAAGCGGCAGTGGCGACTCGGCGAGTACGTGCTGCCTGCGGAGACGCCGATTGCAGTGAGCATCGTGGCGCTTCACCACCGCGAGGACGTCTACCCGGAGCCGTTCCTGTTCGAGCCCGAGCGCTTCGTGCAGCGGAAGGCCGGCACGTACACGTGGCTGCCGTTCGGCGGCGGTATCCGCCGCTGCCTCGGCGCGACGCTCGCGATGGCGGAGCAGCGCGTAGTGCTCGACGCGATCGCGCGGCGCACCGACCTCGAGGCGCCCGACCCGCGCTCCGAGCCCGCGCGCCAGCGCAACGTCACGATGATCCCGCGCGACGGCGGCCGTGTCGT
>DATBCA010000220.1:0-6655 GCA_036270715.1 Solirubrobacteraceae bacterium | reverse complement strand
CGAGGTCGCGGAGGGCGCGAGCCTGGACTCGGGCACGCTATCCGCAGCGGTGCTGCGCCGCGCGCGCGTCTTCGACATGCCAACGCTCGCGTGGCGCGCTTTCTCGCGTGGGGCGCGCGTGCTGCGCCACCGCCAGGTCACGGGCTTGCGGGACCTACACGAGCTCACCGTGCGCTCGTGCGACGGTCGCGAGCTGCCGCTGCAGGTCGACGGCGACTACGCCGGCGACGTCGCCGAGGCGCGCTACTCGATCAGGCCGCGCGCGCTTCGCATCGTCGCGTAGCGTGCCCGCGCCGGCCGCTACGCCCCGCCGCCCGGGGTGACGCGGTAGGCGTCGAACACGGACTCGACGTTGCGCAGCTTGGAGATCGCGCTCTTCAGCGCGTGGGCGTCGGCGACCTCGATCACGAACCGGTTCTTGACCATCGGCGGCGCCGACAGGCAACGCGCTTCGACGATGTTCGCACCGGACTCGCTGAACGAGCGCGAGAGGTCCTCGAGCAGCCGGTGGCGATCCCACGCGTCGACCTGGATCTCGACGACGAACGCACTCGACTGCTCGCCTTCCCAGCAGACGTTCGTGAAGCGCTCGGCGTCCTTGCGCAGGAGCGCCGTGTTGGGGCAGTCGCCGCGGTGGATCGTGATCCCGCGACCGAGCGAGATGTAGCCGACGATCTCATCGCCTGGAACGGGCCGGCAGCACTTGGCCAGGCGCAGCATCACGTCCTCGACGCCCTCGACCTTGATCCCGTACTGCCCCGAGCGCTTGATCGGCTGGCGGCTGCGCGAGCGCCCCACGCGCAACAGGTCGAGCGCGCTCTCCCCACCGTCGGCGGCCTCGCCCTGCTTGAGCCTCTGCATGACCTTGTTGACGACGAGCTTCGGCGAGATCTTGCCGGCGCCGAGCGCGATGTAGAAGTCGTCGGCCTTGCGGTAGCCCACCTCGCGGATGACGTCGGCCAGCAGCGGTGAGCCGGTGATCTTCTGCGACGGCAGCCCCGCCTTGCGCAGGTGCTCCTGCAGTAGGTCGCGCCCCGTGTGCTCGGTGTCCTGGCGCGTCTCCGCCTTGAACCACTGCTTGATCTTGTTGCGCGCGCGCGTCGTCTTGACGGTCCCGAGCCAGTCGCGCGAGGGGCCGCGCTCGCGCTTGGAGGTGAGGATCTCGACGATGTCGCCGGACTTCAGCTCGTAATGAAGCGGCACGATCTTGCCGTTCACGCGGGCGCCCACGCAACGGTGGCCGATCTCCGTGTGGACCTCGTAGGCGAAGTCGAGCGGCGTCGCGCCGGCCGCCAGCGACTTGACCTCGCCCTTCGGCGTGAACACGTAGACCTCTTCCTCGAACAGGTCGGTGCGCAGCGTCTCCATGAACTCGCGCGGGTCCGAAAGGTCCTTCTGCCAGTCGAGCATCGAGCGCAGCCACTTGAGCTTCGCCTCGTTGCCGGGCGCGCGGTCCTCGACCGCGGACGAGCGCAGGCGCTGCTTGTAGCGCCAGTGCGCCGCGATTCCGAACTCCGCCATCTCGTGCTGCTCGTGGGTGCGGATCTGGATCTCCAGCGGCCTGCCCTCGGGCCCGATCACCGTCGTGTGCAGCGACTGGTACATGTTGAACTTGGGCATCGCGATGAAGTCCTTGAAGCGGCCCGGCAGCGGCTTCCACAGCGAGTGGATCACGCCGACGGTGCCGTAGCAGTCCTTGACCGAGTCCACGATCACGCGCATCGCGGTGAGGTCGTAGATCTCGTTGAACTCGCGGCCCTTCTTGGTCATCTTCGAGTAGATCGAGTAGAAGTGCTTGGCGCGGCCCGCGATCTGCGCCTCGATGCCCAGCTGCGCGAGCTCGCGCGTGAGGTATTCGCCCGCCTGGTTGACGAAGCGCTCGCGGTCCTCGCGCTGCTGGGCGACCAGCGCCTTGATCTCCTGGTACTTGCGCGGGTGCAGCGTCGCGAACGCGAGGTCCTCGAGCTCCCACTTGATCGCGTGGATGCCCAGCCTGTGCGCGAGCGGCGCGTACACCTCGAGCGTCTCGCGCGCCTTCGCCGTCTGCTTCTGCTTGGGCATCGCCTCGATCGTGCGCATGTTGTGCAGGCGGTCGGCGAGCTTGATCAGGATCACGCGTTCGTCCGTCGCCATCGCGACGATCATCTTGCGGTAGTTCTCGACCTGTGCCTCATCGTGCGAGGAGAACGTGATGCCGGTGAGCTTCGTGACGCCGTCGACGAGCGCGGCGATCTCCTCGCCGAAGCGCTCCCGCACCGCGTCCAGCGACGCCGCCGTGTCCTCGACGGTGTCGTGCAGGAGCGCCGCGCACAGGGTCTCGGTATCAAGGCGCATGCCCGCGCAGATGCGCGCCACTCCCACCGGGTGCACGATGAAGTCCTCGCCGGACTTGCGCCGTTGCGCGGCGTGGTGCTCGCACGCGAACGCGAAGGCGTCCTTGACGCGCTCCCGGTCGATCTCCACACCCGAGTCCGTCGCGTGCTCTGAGATGATCGCGAACAGGTCGTTCAGCAGCCGGCGCTCGAGCTCGCTCAGGTAGAGCGGCGCCTGCACCGCCTGCGCCGCGGGCGCCGCGCCGCCGTCCTGCCCGTCGCGCGAGGGCGGTGCGCCGACGCTGCGCTCGGAGCGCTCCGTGCCGTTGGTGAGCGCCGCGGCGCCCTGCGAGGTGTGCGAGTCGCCGGAGGACGCCATGGCTTAAGCGTAGGGGAGCGCCCGCCCGGAGCCAACCACCGCCGCTACTCCAGCGCGAACAGAACGAGCTCCTCGTCCTCCGGTTGCTGCTGCGGGCGCTCCTGCACCCGCGGGCGTAGGCGCTCGCCGGCCGATCTCCGATCGGTCCCGCCCCGGCGCGCCACGATCTCCAGCGCGGCGGGCGCGCTCTCCTGCTCGCCCGCTGGCCGATCTTCGCTCGGCGGCGCCCGGTCTCGCGCGGCCGTCAGGAGCGCGGCGTCCGGCCGCGCACGGCGCAGCACGAGCCGCGGTTCGGAGACGCCCCGCCACTCGTTGACCTCCAGCGCGAACGTCGCCTGCGCGGGCTCGCCGTCGCTCACCGGCAGCTGCGCGCCCGTGCCGAACGCCACGGCCCGCGCGCGCGCGCCGTGGGAGGAGACCGTGAAGCGCACGTGGCGCCCTTCGCCCATCGGGCGGCGATCACCGAAGCACGCGTCCTTCACCAGCAGGGAGACGCTCGGATTGCCCATGCCGAACGGCGCCATCGACTGCAGCTCCTCCGCGAGCGCCATCGACAGCTCGGGCCCCGTGACGAGCGCGTCGACGCGCTCGACCGGCAGCGTGTCCTCGTCGCACAGCACGCGCTCGGCATGATCGTTGAGCGCCGCCGCGAAGCCCTGCAGCCGCCCGCGTTCGACCTCGAGACCCGCCGCCGCACGATGGCCGCCGTAGCGGCGCAGGTGCTCCGAGCACGCCGCGAGCCCCGCGTGCAGGTCGAAACCGGGGATGCTGCGGCCCGAGCCCCGCCCGCCGTCGCCATCGAGCGCGACGAGCACGACCGGCCGGCGGTGGCGTTCGGCCAGCCGCGAGGCCACGATCCCGATCACCCCCGCGTGCCATCCCTGCTGCGCCAGCACGTACGCGCTGCGGGGCGGCAGCTTCGAGATCTCCTCCTCGGCCGCGAACATGATCCGCCGCTCCACCGCGCGGCGCTCGTGGTTCGCGCGGTCGAGCTCCTCCGCGACGCTCTGCGCGCGCGCTGCGTCCTGCGTGAGGATCAGCTCGAGGCCCGCGTCCGCGCGCTGCATGCGCCCCGCAGCGTTCAGCCTCGGGGCGAGCGCGAACCCGACCGCGCGCTCGTCGACCCGGCTCGCGTCGACGCGCGCGAGCGCCATCAGCGCGCGCAGGCCCGGCTTGCGCGTGGACGCGAGCGCGCGCAGCCCGCGCCGCGCGAGCGCGCGATTCTCGCCGACCAGTGGGACCACGTCGGCGATCGTCGCGAGCGCCACGAGGTCGAGGTCCTCCTCGAGCGCCGCCGCGCGACCTCGGTGCGCCTCGTGCAGCGCACACGCGAGCTTGTACGCGACCGCGGTCGCGCACAGCTCCCGACACGGATACGCGCCCAGCGACGGGTGCACGATCGGCGCGTCGGGCAGCGCCCCGTCCGCGCGCGGGGTGTGGTGATCGGTGACGAGCACGTCCAGCCCAAGCCCGCGCGCCCGCGCCACCTCCGCGACCGCGGTGATCGCGCAGTCGACCGTGATCAGAAGCTTCGTGCCGCGCGCGGCGAGGCGCTCGACGGTGCCCGCGGAGAGACCGTAGCCGTCGCCCGCGCGATCGGGCAGGAAGTGGTCGACGTCCGCGCCCAGCGTGCGCAGCGCGCGCACGAGCACCGCCGTCGCGCACACGCCGTCGACGTCGTAGTCGCCGTGCACCGTGATGCGCGAGCCCGCCGCGATGTGCGCCGTGACCAGCTCGAGCGCCCCGCGCATCCCCGCAAACGCCTCTGGCGGGTGGCGCTCGGACGCCTCCAGGAACGTGCGCGCGCACTGCGGCTCGCGCAGCCCCCGACGTACGAGCACCTGCGCGAGGGCGGCGCTCACGTCGAGCTCGCGCTCGAGCAGCGCCACGTCGCGATCAGGGCAGTCGGGGATCTCCAGGCGAAACGGCTCGGGCTGCATCGGGGCGCCAGACTATGGGCGCCCTGGGACGGAATCGTTGGCCTCGGCGGCCGCGATGCGTCAGCTTGGAGCCGCGCGCCTCAGCGCGCGACACGTTCGCGGCGCACGCCCTCCAGGTAGACCAGCGCGATCCCCAGCAGCGCTCCCGGGACCGCGTACAGCACGATCCCGATGTTGGTCGCCTTTTCGCCCGGGATCCGGACCGCGGAGACCTTCACCGCGTAGATGATCAGGCCGACGACGATCGAGCCCACGAGCGAGCCCACGAACGCGCCGACGATCCCGCCCCAGAAGCGGTCGGGCAAGAAGATCGTGAAGTGCCAGATCGCGAGGCCCATGATCACCCAGCCGAGCATTCCCATCAGCGCGACCTCCCGTGGCGGCGGTTGCGCGGTCGCCGGCGCTTCTCGCGCGCTTTCGGCGAGTCCTTCAGCACGAGGTCCTCCGGCGTGAGGTCGGCAGCGGGATCGCGCTCGGCGGTCTCCGATCGGTCCGCACGCGCGCGTCCCATCTCATCGTCCTGCTCCTCGACTCGCTCCTCGACCGCCGCGCGCGTGGCGCGGGCGGGAGCCGCCTGCTCCTCCACGTCGAGATCGCGAACGAGTTCCTGGAACTCGTCGCGCGAAAGCTGCTGGCCGGGCTCCTCGGGCGCGATCAGGCTGCCGCGGCGCGTGCGCCGGCGCTTGTGCTCCGGCTCGACGTCCACCGGAGCGCCCGTCGCCGTCGTCGCGTAAGCGGGCACGGCGCCCGCTTCGCGCTCGATCCGCGCACGCCGTGCGCGGTAGCCGGCCTCGCGTTCCTTCCAGTGCGTGAGCACGGGCGAGGCGATGAAGATCGAGGAGTACGCGCCCGAGGCGATGCCGACCATCAGCGCGAACGCGAAGTCCTTGAGCGTGGCCCCGCCGAACAGCAGCAGCGCTACGACGGGCAGCAGCGTGCAGAAGCTCGTCGCGAGCGATCGCGTCAGCACCTCCGCCATCGAGCGGTTGACGATCTGCGAGAACGCGGCGCGCGGCATCCGCGGGACGTTCTCGCGCACGCGGTCGAACACGATGATCGTGTCGTAGAGCGAGTACCCCAGGATCGTCAACAGCGCCGCGACCGTCGCGGTCGTCACTTCGCGTCCCGTAAGCGAGTACACGCCAGCGGTGATCAGCAGGTCGTGCATCAGCGCGATCAGCACCGGGACCGCGTACTTCCACTCGAAGCGCAGCGCGATGTACGCCGAGATCACCAGCAGCGACGCGATGATCGCGATGATCGCGCTCCTGGCGATCGTTTTGCCGAACGTCGGGCCGATCGACGTGTAGGAGAAGTTCTTCGTGACGAACTTCTTTTGCAGCAGCGACTTGATTTCGGCAACCTTGCCCGGGCGCAGCGTCTTGGTCGAGATCTGGAAGCCGTTGCCGCCGATGCTCGCGTTGGTGAACTTCTGAACCTTCGCGTTGCCAAAGCCCGCCGAGGTCATCGCGCTCGCGACCTGGCTCTCGCTCACCTTCTGCACGAACGCCGTCTGGATGCGGGTGCCCGACTTGAAGTCGATGCCGAAGTTGAGCCCTTTGCCGCCGATCGCGAGCGCCCCGACGAGCAGGATCGTCCCCGATAGCGAGAAGAACCACTTCGACGCGCCCATGAAGTCGAAGCGCCAGCCTTTTCCGCGACGCGCCGTCGCCCCGAGCATCGACGGGTGCGCGATCGCGCGCGTCCGGCTCAGCGTCCCGAGCGCGGCCTGCGTCGCGAGCACCGCCGTGAACAGCGACACGAGCGTGCCGATGCCGAGCATGAACGCGAACCCCTTCACTTCCGCCGTCGCCAGGGCGAACAGGATGAACGCCGTCATGAACGTCACGACGTTCGCGTCGACGATCGCCGCGAACCCGCGTTTGTAGCCCGTCACGATGCCCGCGATGATCGATCTTCCGCCGCGTATCTCCTCCTTCACGCGCTCGAAGATCACGATGTTCGCATCCGCCGCAACGCCGATCGTGAGGACCAGGCCCGCGATCCCCGGCAGCGTCAGCGTG
>DATBCA010000219.1:0-5496 GCA_036270715.1 Solirubrobacteraceae bacterium | reverse complement strand
GTGCCCGGCCGATCTCGCCGTGCTCGCGCACCTCGTCCTCGAGCGGCCGCGGCTCGCGCGGATCGTCGCCACGCACTACGCGGTGCTGCCCTTCCCGATCAAGGGCGGCAAGCTCTACCTGCGCAACATCAACCCGCTGTTCCCGTCCCACTACCCGGGGCTCACCGGAATCAAGACCGGCGAAACGAACGCCTCGGGGCGCTGCTTCGTCGCGACCGCTGAACGCCATGGCGTGAGCCTCGCCGCGATCGTGCTCGCCTCGCCGGCCCCCGCGGGCCAGGCGCGCAAGCTGCTCGACAGCGCCTTCGAGCACGTCTACCACCAGAAGCCCGTCCGCGAGGAACCGCTCCCGCCCGTCGCGTGAGCGCCGGCACCGGCCGCGTGCTGCTCGCGCGCGCGAGCGGGCAGGCACAGGCACGACACGCGCGCACGAGGTGGAGTACCGTTCGCTGCGCAGGACATTGACTGGCCAGTCAGCCAAAGGAGACTCGCGTGGATCTCGACGACTCACCCGACCAGGCCGCATATCGCGCACACGTGCGCAAGTGGCTCGAGGATCATGCTGCCGAAGCCCCCGTGCTCAGCGGCCCGAATGCGCTGAAGGACGAGGACGAGATCATCGCCGCGCGGCGCGCGTGGCAGGGCAAGCTCGCCGAGGCGGGTCTCGCGGGCGTGACCTGGCCGAAGGAGGTCGGCGGCCAGGGCCTCGGACCGATCGAGCAGGTGATCGTCGGGCAGGAGATCTCGCGTGCGGGCGTCCCCGGGATCCTCGACGCGATCGGCGTCGGGATGCTCGGGCCGACGATCATCGCCCACGGCACGGACGAGCAGAAGGCGCGCTACCTCGGGCCGATGCTCCATGGCGACGAGGTCTGGTGCCAGCTCTTCTCCGAGCCCGCCGCGGGCTCCGACCTCGCGGCCGTGCAGGCGCGCGCGCGCCTTCAGGATGACGGCAGCTGGCGGCTGTCGGGCCAGAAGGTGTGGACAACGAACGCGCAGTTCGCTTCCTTCGGGCTGCTGCTCGCGCGCACCGACCCCGACGTGCCCAAGCACAACGGCCTGACGATGTTCATCGTGCCGATGGACGCGCCCGGCGTGACCGTGCGCGGCCTGCGCCAGATCTCCGGCGAGGCCGAGTTCAACGAGGTCTTCTTCGACGACGTTCCGATCGACGCCGAGAACGTCGTCGGCGGCGTCGGCAATGGCTGGGGGACGGCGCTGACGACGCTGATGTTCGAGCGCGTGACGATCGGCCTCGGCGGCGAGGCGATGGGCTACAACTCGACGCGGTTCGCGCGGGTGCTCGCGCTGAACGACGCCGCGCGGCGCGACCCCGAGGTCCGCCACACGCTCGGAGAGGTCTCGAGCGAACTGCTCGGCGTGCGCTTCACCGGCTACCGCACGCTGACCGCGCTGCAGCGCGGGCAGGTCCCCGGTCCCGAGGCCGGTCTCGCGAAGATAACGATCGTCAACGGCGCGATCCGCGCGGGTGACCTGATCGCCGACACGCTCGGACCCGACGCGCTCGCGGAGGACAGCGAGTGGGTGTACATGATCTCGTTCCTCCCCGGGCTGAAGTCCGCGGGCGGTACCGAAGAGATCCTGCGCAACACCGTCGGCGAGCGCGTGCTCGGGCTTCCGCCAGCGCCGCGCCTGGACAAGGGCATCCCGTTCTCGGAGCTTCGCTCCAAGGAAACGGCGGCGGCATGAACCTCGCACTCTCAGACGAGCAGGAATTCCTCCGCGAGGCCGCGCGCGGGGCGCTCTCGCGCGTGAAGACACTCGAAGCCGCGCGCGAGGCGCTCGACGGCAACGCCGAGCTCCCCGACCTGTGGCCGATAGCCCGCGAAGCGGGCTGGCCCGGGCTGTTGATCGACGACGCGCACGGCGGTGCCGGCCTCGATGCCTTCGACGCGATGCTCGTGCTCGGCGAGGTCGGGCGCGTGATCGCCTCGATTCCGCTCCTCGGCCACCTCGTCGCGACCGCGATCCTGTCCGACTCGCCCGCCGCCGAGTCGCTGCTCGGCGAGCTCGCCACGGGCCAGAGGCGCGCGGCGTACCTGCCGGCGAGCCCGCCCAACGACCTCGCCGAGGAGTGGACGGTCGACCCGCGCGCCGGGCCCGCCCGCGCGCCGGCGCCGACGGCTGGCCGATCTTCGACCGCTGACGGCGAGGCGCGCGTGACCGGCGAGCTCTCGTTCGTGCCCGACGCACCCGGGGCGGACGTGCTCGTGGGCGTCGCGCTGCCGGCACCGACCCCGGAGGGGTTGGTGGGTGAGCCGGTCGGCGTCTCGATCGAGGCGAACGCGCCGGGCGTGCAGGTAACTCCGGTGACGCGCTACGACGCCACGCGATCGCTCGCGCACGTCACGCTCAGCGACGCGCCGGCGACGCTGCTCGACTGCCCCGTGGAAACGCTCGCCTCGGCGTGGCACCTCGCGCAGGCGCTGATCGCGGCCGAATCCGTCGGCAGCATCGAAACCGCGCTCGACGTCTCGGTCGCCTACGCCAAGGAGCGCCACACGTTCGGGCGCGCGATCGGCTCCTATCAGGCTGTCAAGCACTCCCTCACGGAGGTGTTGCGCCAGATGAACAACAGCCAGTCGCTGCTCTACTACGCAGGCTGGGCCCGCGGCGGAGCGCCGTCCGAGTTCCCGCTCGCTGCGAGCGCCGCGCGCTCGGTCGCGGGGCGCGCGCTCGATCAGGCCGCGCGCACGATGATCTCCGTGCACGGCGGGATCGGCGCCACGTGGGAGCACGACGCGCCGCTGTACTTCCGCCGCGCGCAGCTCAGCCGCCGGCTGCTCGGCGGGACCGCGGGAGCGACCGACCGCGTCGCCGAGGAGGTCATGCGCGAGGCCGCCGCGCCCGCGGCTTAGCCTTAGCCCGGCCCGCGACTTCCGGGCGTTCCTCGGCTTCGAGCTGCGCGAGTACCGGCGCGCCGTACGCGGCGTGCACCGCTTCGAGCAGCCGGGATTCGACGCCGCAGTTGATGCAGAAGCCGTGCTGCGACCAGCCGATCGCGCGCGCGAGCACCTGGTCGGCGTAGGTCACGCCGGTGACGTCGTGGCCGTAATAATCGTAGGCCGCGTACCACGCCGAGACGTCGAGCGGGTATTCGGCGCCGTCCGCCGAGAGCAGGTGCGCGGCCGCCATGATCGAGTCGAAGTCGTCGTAGATCGACGGGTGGCGCGCCGTGCGGTGGTTGTAGTAGCGCGGCCGCGGCCCGTAGATATAGGAGTCGCTCACGAGCGCCCACGTCGTGACGGGCCCGTTGCGCACGTTGAACTGCATCGGGCCGCCGCAGCAGTGCGCGAAGTTCAGCCCGTGGTAGGTGCCGTCCGCGGTCGAGAACGCCGACTCCTCGCGGTGGATCGAAGCGATCAGCAGCCAGTTCACGCCGAAGGTGTGCTCGGCGATCGCGTAGATCGGGTAGAAGCCTTCCATCCACGCGCGCTGGATCGGCGTCTGCGTCGCGAGCTGAAAGCGCGCCGCGTCCTCTCCCTGCTGCGAGAGCGACGGTTCGGCGACGATCGCCGCGTGCGCCGGCGCGGTGCGGCCCTGTGCCGACGCCCGTGAGCGCGGGGTCGTTTCGACGAGCACCAGCGCGGGCGGCGCGGCGTGCGGCGCGGCCGTCGAGGCCGAGGAGAACGCGCCCAGGAGCGACGCGAGCAGCACCCCCGCTCCGAGCACGCCGAGCGCTCCCGCGAGCAGCCACGAGCGGAGCTCGGACGGCGGGCTGGGGACGTGCGCGTGATGGTCGTCGAACACGGACCCAAGACTTTGGCAGCCGGCGCCGCCGGAGCCGGTCGGTTCTACAGGCCGAGCGTGCGCGCGAGAATGCGGTCGAACGCCGCGTCCGGAAGGATGCGGCGCAGGACGAGCGCCGGACGCGCGTCCGACCCCACGGGGTAGCGCGCCTTCATCCGCCGCGCCGTCAGCGCGCGCTCGATCGTCTGCGCGACCTTGTCGGGCGGGGCGCCTCTTCGCGCCGTGTCCTCGATCGCCTTGCCCATCGTCGCGGGGACGTGGCCGTAAACGCTCTGCAGCTCGGACGGGATCTCGACGCTCTGCGCTTCCGCGCGCGCCTTGTCCCAGATGGGCGTCGTGACCGAGCCCGGCTCGATCAGCGCGACGCGCACGTGCGAGGTCCGAAGTTCGAGGCGCAGCGCGTCGCCGAACGCCTCGATCGCGTGCTTCGACGCCGCGTACGGCGCGATGAACGGCGTCGAGATCTTGCCGCCGATCGAGGAGGTGAACACGATGCGTCCGCGCGCCTCGCGCAGCGCCGGCAGCAGCGCCTGCGTGACCGCGATCGCGCCGATCACGTTGACCTCGAACTGCCGGCGGAGCTCGTCGAGGTCGATCGTCTCCAGCGGGCCCCCGACCCCGATCCCCGCGTTGTTGACGAGCGCGTCCAGTCGCGCCGCGCCGTCGCTGTTCGACTCCGCACGCACGCGCTCGGCTGCCTGCGCGATCTCCTCACCGCTCGTCACGTCGAGCGTCAGCGGGATCACTCCGGCGGCCTGCGCGAGGCGATCGGCGGCAGCCGCGTCTCGCACCCCCGCGAGCACCGTCCAGCCGTTGCGCGAAAGGCGCAGCGCGGTCGCCTCGCCGATGCCCGTCGAGGCACCAGTGATAAGCGCGAGCGGCATCGCGTGAAACCTATTCGATCGGGATTTCGTTCGACGCCGCCGGGCTCCACCGAACATCGCGGCTAGGATGCCCGCCGATGTCGTCCCGCGTGGGAGCCGCACTCCTAGCCGCCCGCGCGGGCTCCGCGCTGGCCGCGCTCGCGACGCTGGGCGCGCTCGCGACGGGCTGCGGCGGCTCCGGCTCCGGCGTGAGCGCGGCCGAGTCCGCGCCGACGAAGACGCCGATCGCGTGCGCCAACGCGGTGCTCGCGGCGCTGCGCGGCGTCGGCCGGCGCATCTACCACGAGGGCGTCAACAGCGAACGCACCGTCGTCGCTCGCCGCAGCATCGCGCAGTCCGTGGCGCTCAGCGACGCGGTGCAGCGTGGCGACGCGAGCGCCGCGCGCGCGGCCGCACAGGCGCTCGTCGCGAGCGGCCGCATGGTCGACCTCAGCGTGCTGCGCGGAGGCCAGGTGCTCGCGAGCGCCGGCACTACGCGCGCGCTCGCGCCGCTCACCGGGCCGATCACGGCGTCGTCGGGCGCGCAGGTCGGCACGTTCGTCGCGAGCGTCTGGGGGAACACCGGCCTGATCGAGGAGACGACGGGGGTCACAGGGGCGGAAACCTTGATCCGCCGCAAGGCGCTCACGCTCGACGGCAAGTTCTCGCTGCCCGCCGTGCGCCTGCCCGCGCGGGGCAGGCTGACGGTCGCGGGCGCAAAGTACGTCTACACCTCGTTCCCAGCGAGCGAATACTCGAGCGGAGCGCACCTGCGCGTGTACCTCGTGCGCTCGCTCGCCTCGACGCGCGGACTGTGCGGCGCCGATGTCGAAGACACGACCGTGAAGACGCTCACGAAGGT
>DATBCA010000218.1:0-6531 GCA_036270715.1 Solirubrobacteraceae bacterium | reverse complement strand
CAGCGTGCTGCACACGTTCGAGCTCGCGCGCGGCGGCGTTGCGACGAGCGGGATCGGCAGGCGCAGCTGGCTCGACGAGCACGGGTCGCCGGCACACCACCTGCTCGACCCCTCGACGGGGCGCGCCGCGTTCACCGGCGTCGTGCAGGCGACCGCGCTCGCGCCGAGTGCGCTCGAGGCTGAGGTCCGCGCGAAGGCGGCGCTGCTGAGCGGACCCGCCGCGGCGCCCGAATGGCTTCGCGACGGAGGCGTGATCGTGCTCGACGACGGCTCGCACCGCGTGATCGCGCCGCCGGCGCGCGCCGCGCGCTCAGCCGATGGTTCGCGCGATCAGCGGCTGAACTCGGCCGCCTCCTCGGAGCCGCCCGTGGCGTCGCCGGCGCTGTAGGAGTGCGCGCCCGCGCCCGCGAGCGTGCCCGCGTCGACGATCAGGTATTCGTCGCGGATCGGGCGCCCGTCGAAGTAGCACTCGAGGATCTCGCGCGTGCCGGCCGCGTATCGCGCCTGCGCCGACAGGCTCGTTCCGGAGGTGTGGGGCGTCATCCCGTGGTGGGGCATCGTGCGCCAGGGGTGATCGCGCGGCGCGGGCTGCGGGAACCACACGTCGCCGGCGTACCCCGCGAGCTGCCCGCTAGCGCACGCGCGTGCGACGGCGTCGCGGTCGCAGATCTTTCCGCGCGCGGTGTTGATGATGTACGCGCCTCGTTTCATCTTCCCGATCAGCTCGTCGTCGAACAGGTGCTCTGTCTCGGGGTGAAGCGGCGCGTTGATCGTCACGACGTCGCACACCTTCACGAGCGACTCAGCGTCCTCGTGGAACATCACGCCGAGCTCCTGCTCGACGTCCGCGGGGAGGCGGTGCCGGTCGGTGTAGTGCAGGCCGACCTCGAACGGCTTCAGCCGGCGCAGGACCGCGGAGCCGATGCGCCCCGCGGCGACGGTGCCGACCTGCATGCCCTCGAGGTCGTAGGAGCGCGAGACGCAGTCCGCGATGTTCCAGCCGCCGTCGATCACCACCTTGTACGAGGGGATGTAGTTGCGCACCAGCGCGAGAATCATCATCACGACGTGCTCCGAGACGCTGATGCTGTTGGAGTAGGTGACCTCGGCGACGGTGATGCCGCGCTCGATTGCGGCCTGGAGGTCGGTGTGATCGGACCCAATGCCGGCGGTCACGATGAGCTTCAAGTCGTGCGCCTTCGCGATTCGCTCGGCGGTCATGTACGCGGGCCAGAACGGCTGCGAGATGACGACCTCCGCGTCGGGGAGCTCGCGCTCCAGAGTCGAGTCGGGGCCATCCTTATCGGAGGTCACGACGAGCTCGTGACCGCGGCCCTCGAGGAACCCGCGCAGGCCGAGCTCGCCGGAGACGCACCCGAGTAGCTCGCCCGGGGTGAAGTCGATCGCCTCGGGAGTCGGCGTCGTCTGCCCGTCGTAGTAGCGCTCGATCTTGGGGATCGAGTCCCGCGCGTACGCCGGCGGGTAGCCGTCGACAGGATCGTCATATAGAACGCAGACCACCTTTGCCATCGCTTCGCTCCTCCGGTTTGGGTTTCTCGGAGATAATCCCACGATGCGCGCGATGCAGATCGTCGAGGAGACGGGGCCCGAGACGGCGCTGCGGCTGGTAGAGCTCGAGGAGCCCGAGCCGTCGCACATGCTCACGCCGGGCGCGGGGGTCGTCGTCGACGTGCACGCGGCCGGCGTGTCGTTCCCGGAGGTCCTGCAGTCGCGCGGGCAGTACCAGATGAAACCGCCGCTCCCGTTCGTCCCCGGAAGCGAGGTGGCTGGGATAGTGCGCAGCGCGCCGGAGGACGCGGCGGTCAAGGCCGGCGACAGCGTCGCGGCGTTCTGCGCGCTCGGCGGCTTCGCCGAGGTCGCGGTCGCGCCGGAGTTCTTCACGTTCCCGCTCGGCGCGCTCGATTACGGACAGGGCGCGGGGCTCGTCCTCAACTACCACACCGCGTATTTCGCGCTCAAGCTCCGCGGGCGCCTGAGGGAGGGCGAGACCGTGCTCGTACACGGCGCCGCGGGCGGCGTGGGCACGGCCGCGCTGCAGGTCGCGAAGGGCCTCGGCGCGCGCACGATCGCTGTGGTCTCGACGGAGGACAAGAAGCGCATCGCGCAGGACGCGGGCGCGGACGACGTGGTGCTGCTCTCGGACGCGTGGAAGGACGAGGTCACCGAGCGCTCGGGCGGCGGCGTCGACGTGGTGCTCGACCCCGTCGGCGGCGATCGCTTCACCGACAGCCTGCGCTCGTTGCGCGAGGACGGCAGGCTGATCGTGGTGGGTTTCACCGGCGGGTCGATACCCGAGGTGCGCGTCAACCGCCTGCTATTGCGCAACACCGAGGTCGTCGGCGCGGGCTGGGGCGCATACGTCATGGGCAAGCCGCAGCTGAACCGCGAAATCGGCGCGGCGATCATGGCGATGATCGCCGACGGCGTGGTCGCGCCGGTCGTCGGCGAGCGCTTCCCGCTGGAGCGCGCCGCAGACGCGCTGATCGAGATCGACGAGCGCCGCGCGACCGGCAAGGTCGTGCTCGACGTTCGTCCGTGAGGCGAGCGTAAGATCGCGTCGTCCGCCGCGAGCAGGTAGCTGGCGCCGGCGTCCGGTACAGTCGCGCTCGGTGTCACAGCGCGACCTCATCAGGGCGCTCGCGGGCCTGAGGCTAGCTGTGGGTGTCGCGTCATGGGCGGTGCCGCGCGCCGCCGGCAAGGCCTTCGGCATCGACGCCGCCGCGAACCCGCAGGCGCCGTACCTCGCGCGACTCTTCGGCGTGCGCGACGTCGCGCTCGCGTGGGGTGCGCTGAGCAACGAGGGAGAGGCGCGCCGGCAATGGCTCGTCGCCGGCCTCGCGTGCGACGCCGCGGACTTCGCTGCGGGCGTCGCCGGCGGCTCGGGCGGCTACCTTCCGCGCTCGACGACCGTGCTCGTGAGCGGCACCGCGCTGTCGGCGGCGGTGCTGGGCGGGCTCGCGCTTCGCGAAGGCTAGGCCGAGCCTAGGTTTTCCAGCGCGGCGGCGGGCGCAGCGCGACTTCGGCTACTTCGGCAGCGTCCGAGGGCCCGAGGAAGGGCGTGAGCGTGAGGTACGTGATTTCGGGAACCGCGCTCGGCAGCGCGTTGAGGTGCCCGCGCTCGATGTAGTAGTGGATCACCTGCCACACGCCGCCCACGACGGCCTCGGGGGCGATCGCGGGCACGTCGATTCCCTCGATCGCCGGGCGCTCCTTCTCGGAGAGGTAGTGCGCGAAGCCGCGCAGCAGCCCGTCGCGGATCTGCAGCGTCTCGGGGCTCGCAGCGAACGTGTCGACGATCGACAGTCGCGCGTGTGCCGGCTCGGCGACGAGGAAGTCGATGAGCACGCGCAGACCTTCGGCGACGGCGACCGGCCACGCGAGCTCGCGGTGTTTTTCGTACGACGCCATCGCGGTGGCGAAGGCCTGGTGCATGCCGACCTTCTGCGCGCCGAGGAACGCCTCGTGCTTGCTCGGGTACATCTCGTAGAAGGTCTCGTGGGAGACGCCCGCGCGTGAGGCGATCGCCGGGATCGTCAGCCCGGCGAGGCCTTTTTCGGCGACGATTTCGGCGGTCGCGTCGACGATGCGCTCGCGCTGGCTCTTCTCGACGACCTCGCGCGGCAGGTCGTGGCGGCCACCGGGGAGGCGCCCCTGCGCGGCGCGTGCGCGCTCGGACACGAGCGAGAGGCCATCGAGCGATTCGGGCGGCGTCTCTATGGGCGGCGCGCGGACCGGATCGGGAGGCCTGCGCTCGTAGCACGCGGCCCACGCCGTGAGTTCGTCCGCGAGCGCGGGAAGCTCGTGCGCGCGACCGTCGCGCAGGCGCGCGGCGGCGACCTCGCGCAGGCCGCCGAAGATCACCTTGACTGTGAGCGCGACGTTCGGCGGCGGAGGCGCTGCGTCGCGGCTGTATTCGGCGTTGCGTTCGAACGTCTCGAGCGAGCGGTTTCGCCGTTCGAGCGCCGCCGGACCCGCGCCGAAGGCGCCGAACAGGAACAGCGACATGGCGTCCGGCTCCTCGGCACACAGCTCGAGGTACGCGGCGATCGAAGCGCGCAGGCGTTCGCGCGGCGTGCCGTCGACGCTTTGGTTGTACGCCTTGAGCGACGTCTGCGCGGTCCGCGCGGCCATGTCCTCGTAGGCTTCGAGCGTCAGCTGCTCCTTGTCTTCGTAGAGCGAGTAGAACGTCGGCCGCGAGACGCGCGCGAGCTTGGTGAGGTCGGCGACGCGTACCGCCGGATACCCGCGCTGGGCGATCAGCTCGATCATTGCCCTACGCAGGCGGTCGCGCTGGTCGCGTTCGACCTCCTCGCGCGCGAGCCCGTGCGCTCCGGTGGGAAGGCGCCTGTATCGCTCGGTCGGCTGCCCGACGGTGCCGCCGTTCGCGACGCTCGAACCGCTACCCGGCGCGTCGGTCGCTCCCGGCGCTTGCTCGGCTGTCTCCGAGCCGGTTCCAGCAGTGTGCATGTGCGGTCTCGCGATCCTCGTTGCAGGCGTCACGTGCCTGCTACGAAGCAGACTACCCCGTTGATGATGGGTTGTAAACCCGATCTTTCCCAAATCACGTGCGGCGACCGGCAGCGACGGCTCGCTCGCGGCGGAGAGCGGCGGCCGCCGGCTTAGGGTCTTCCGATCGGACTAACGGCGGATGGTGCGCGAGCGGCCGATCACGGCGCCGCTTGCGTCGAGGGCCTCGACGGCGAGGTATGACGCGGGCGAGGGCAGAACGATCGCGGTCTCGAAACCGCTCCGCGCCGAGGTTGCGACGGGCGCGAGCGCGCCCGCGGCGGATCCGGCGAGCAGCCGCCAGCGCGCGGTGCGGGTGTCGCCGTTCCAGCTTGCGTACGCGACGACGACGCCCGTGCTCGCGCTACGGACGGCGGCGATCGCGGGCGCGTCGGCCGGCGCGCCCTGCCAGGCGAAGCGGTAGCCGCGGTAGGACTGGTAGGGGCCGCGGAAGTGGGCATCGAACAGCGTCTGGCCGCCGGGGCTGAACTCCGAGAAGTAAGGTTCCGAGCCCCAGCCGACGAACGCGTCGCCGTCGGCGAGCGTCTGGAAGTTGCCTTGGCTGCCGGAGGACAGCGGGGTGGCGTGCTCGTACTGGGCGACGAGCGCGCCGGTGCCGGCCCGGCGGTTGACTTCGATGATGAGCGCGCGCGACTGGTTGTGCACCATCGGCACGCCGCCGTTGTCGAACACGCTGATGGTCCCGTTGGGGAGCACGCGCGCGTCGTGCTGGTAGGCGGTCTGCGCGTCGGGGGCGAGGCGGACGTTGGAGCTGCGCCCGCCGATCTCCTCGAGCACTCGACCACTGGCGGTGTTCAGTTCGTATATCGCCGAGGTGTTGCGCGCGGAGACGATCGTGGTGCCGTTGGGCCGCTCGACGGCGGAGTTGATGTGGAAGAAGTCGAACGGCCACGAGGTGCTCGTGCCGACGGGCGTCGCGTAGGAGTCCGACAGCGCGACGTGGTCGATGCCGTGCCATTCGCGCCGAACGAGCCCGGTGCGCAGGTCGATTTCCTGGAACGCTCCGTCGGTGACGGCGCCGCCGTGCGGGCCGCCGAGCGCCGAGAGGTCGCACTGGATCGGGTTGAAGACGGTGAACACCGCGGTGCTGTCGGGCCCGATATGAAAGTCGTGGAGGTCGACCTTGTAGCCATTTCCCGCGTGCACGCGGCCGACCTGCCGGTACGCGCTGTTGAGGATCACCTCTTCGCCCTGCCCGAAGCCCTGGGGCGGGATGCGCCCGCGCCAGTACGTGAGGACGGGCTGGCCGTCGTACTGCTCGACCTGGAGGTTCGCGGCGCTGACGTCGCGCGGAAGCGGCGCGAACCAGACGACGTTGCCGGCTTCGTCGAAGATCAGCGGACCGGGGGGCCCAGGGCCCTCGTACGGGGTCGCGAACACGAGTTCCGAGTCCGCGCGCGCCGCGGCACGCGCGCGCGCGGAGCCGCCCGCGGCGGCGGCCGTGACGACGATGGTCGGCGGAACGAGGTCGTGGCGCGAGTGGTAGTGCACGACCTCGCCGGGACGGTGCGGAGCAGCTCGCTGCGCGACGTAGGGGATCGGCTCCTGGTGGGCGACGGTGAAGCTGAACGCGAACGGCTTGACGTGCGAGGCGCGGCGGATGTTTCCGCGCACGGTGACGAGCTCGCCCGGTTCGAAGGGCACGCGCGGGATGAAGCTCGCCCCGTCGCCCTGTGAGTACCCGCGCAGCTGCCCCGCGTGCGCGCCCGTGAGCGACCCGCTGACGCGCACCGCGCGCAGGTCTGCGGTGGGCACGCCGAGGAGGCTGATCTGCGTACGCGCGGACGCGGCGTACGTGCCCGGCAGCGGGTTGACGGAGAGGCTCGTGCCGGGGAGCACGGCGGACGCATTGAGCGTGCTGGGGACGCAGCGCCCGGCGGGCGGCGCGTGGTAGGCGGACTGCTCGGCGGCGATGCGCCGCGAGGCGAGTACGAGCGAGATCGCGCTGCCGAGCGCGACGAGGGCGCCGCACACCAGCAGCGC
>DATBCA010000217.1:0-7771 GCA_036270715.1 Solirubrobacteraceae bacterium | reverse complement strand
CGAGGTCGCGGCCGAGATCCTCTCCGCGACCGTCAACGGCGTGCTGCGCCGTTCGCGCCGGGCCGCGCGGAGCCTCGAGGAGGTGATCGCAAGATTGCGCGTGACGCCGAGCGTCAGCGTGACGCCCGAGGGGCGTGTCTCGTTCGCGTTCGAGCCCGCGCTCGCGCGACGCGCATGGCAGCAGATCCTCGACGACGCGCTCGACCTGCTCGCCGACTCGGCAAACGAGGGTCGGGTCGCGCTAGCTCTGGACGAGTTTCAGCAGGTCGCCGAGATCGGGATCGGCGGAGCGTTCAAGGCCGCCGCGGACCGCCTCACGAACGTCTCGCTCGTGTTCTGCGGCTCGCACCAGGCGGTCATGGAGAGGCTCGCGCGTACCCGCGGCGCGCCCCTGTACGGAATGGGCGAGGTGCTGACGCTCGACACCGTCCCGCTTCCACAGATGGCCGATTACCTGCGCCGGCGAGCGCGCGCCGGCGGAAAGCGAATGACCAAGGCGAGCGCCGAGCTGCTGTTCGAGCGCGCCGGCGGCATCCCCAACGACGTGCAGTGGCTCGCGCACGCCGCCTACGAGCACGCCTCCGACGATGCGGTCGACGAGCAGTCGATCGAGGCGGGCCTCGCCGCGATCGTCGCGCGTCAGTCCTCGAGCTTCGCCGAGCGCTTCGAAGCGCTCGCGCCCTCGCAGCAGCGCGCGCTCAAGGCGCTCGCCGAGTCGCCGACCGAGCACCCGTACAGCCGCAGCTTTCTGGAACGGGTCGAAGTCGCCAACGCCAACGCCGTGCGCAAGGCTCTCGCCGCGCTCGTCCGGGGCGAACTGGTCGAGCACAGCGCTGCGAAGTGGCGGCTGAGCAACCCGTTCCTGCGCGCGTGGCTGCTGAACTGAGCGCTCGCGCAGGGCGCGCGACCCGCTACGGCCGCGTCCGCGCGGCCGCCTCTTCAGTCCCGGCGACGCCGGCGGCGGCCCAGCATCCGCAAGCCGATCGCGACGCCCACGACGGCGACGCCCACGGTGACCTGCGTGCGGTGGCGCTCGAGCTGCCCGCGCCAGTCGGTCAGCCGCGTGACCTCGCCGCGCAGTCGCCCGATCGAGAGCGCGAGCTCCGCGCGGCTGCCCTGCATCGTGCTGCGGATCTCCGCCGGCGAGCGCGTGGGCATCAGCCGCCGCCCTCCGTCGCCTGCGAGCCGACGGCGGTAGGCGCCTGCACGGCTCCGTCCCCGGGCACGACGACCGCGGCGTCCGAGCTCACGGTCTCGCGAATCTTTCGCGCCTCCTCGATCGCCATCTTGGGCACGGGCGGCGCGCCGCGTTTGACCGCGCGTGCCGCGATCAGGCCTGCGACGACGCCCAGACCGAGGAGGATGACGGCCATCGCGAAGAAGCCCCAGAAGTAAGTGAAGTCGTTGCCGGGGAGGTAGTAGTAGAGAAGCCACGCGCAGCCGATCAGCGCCATCGCGAGCGCCATCACGACGAACACGCCCGCGGCCGCCCCGATGACCGCGCCGCGAACGAGCTTGGAGGCCTTTTCGGCGACCTCGGCCTTCGCCAGTTCAACCTCTTCGCGCACGAGCTGTTGTGCGCGCTCGGATACCTCGGCGATCGCGGCTGCGATGTTCTGGGGCGAGTCTCCGGATGGCGGTGCGGCGTTCACTCGGGCGGCTCCTCGGCGAATAAGCGCCGCCACACAGCCGTGGCGGCGCGCTGGGCGACGATGCTCGATATCGCGCCGAAGCCTGCGAGAAGGCCCGACCACATCAGGCGCTTGACGACGTCGTTCTCCTTCATCGCGTGCGCTCCACGGAGCGGCAGTCTATTGCCCGACGTCCCGGACGAGCTAAACGCGCGCGCCGGGCGCCGCGCTCTCGCACTCGAGCCCGCCGCACACGGTCTCGACGACGAGCCACTTCGCACGCTCGAAGTCCTCGTCCCCCTGATCGCGCAGGCCGAAGATCCAGCCTGTGAGCAGCTGCTCGATCGTGCCATAGAACGCCATCGCCGCGAAGCGCGCTTCGATCTCCGGCTTGAACGTGCCCTCGGCCTGCGCCTTGGCGACGATGTCGCTGATCTTGTCGTATGCCTTGCGGATCTGACCGAGGTGCGTCTGCCCGAACGAGTTCGCCGCGCGCGTGACCTCGACGATGATCACCTTCATCACGTCGGGGTCGTGGCGGTAGCTCTCGATGATGAACGACGCGATCTCGCCGAGCTTCTCGCGCACGGGCAGCGGCTTTCGGTCGACCGCTTCGATCAGCTCGATCATCAGCCCCCAGCGCTCGAGGAACACGGTGTCGAGGATCTCGTCCTTGGAGGCGAAGTAGTGATACACGAGCCCGTACGCCACGCCTGCCTCGTCGGCTATGTCCGAGACCCTGCAGGCGTGGAAGCCCTGGCTCGCGAACACCGACACGGCGGCGTCGAGGATCAGGCGCCGCTTGTCGCTCGCCGCCGCCGACGTCGCCTGGGAGTTCGAGGCGTTCACACGCCCACCTCGCTCGGCCAGCGGTAGGCCTCGGCGCGGCGGTTGGCGAGCGACGGCAGCTGCGAGCGGATCTCGCTCTGGCGCTCGAGGTCGAGGTCGGCGGTGATGTGCCCCTCGCCGTCGGGCGCCTGCGCGAGCACGAGCCCCCACGGGTCGACGACCATCGAGCGCCCGCCCGAGCGGGTGCCGCCCGGGTGCTCGCCGACCTGGTTTGCCGCGATCACGAAGGCCTGATTCTCGATCGCGCGAGCGCGCAGCAGCGTTTCCCAGTGATCGCGCGTCGTCGGCACGGTGAACGCAGCGGGGACCGTGAGGATGCGCGCGCCGCGCACGGCGAGGATGCGATACAGCTCGGGGAAGCGCAGGTCGTAGCAGATGGACAGTCCGAGCTCGACGCCGCCGGCGGTGCGCGAGAGCACGATCTCCTCTCCAGGGTCCTCGACGTCCGACTCGCGGTACGAGTGCCCGCCGACCTCGACGTCGAACATGTGGATCTTGCGGTAGACCGCGCGCAGCTCGCCGCTCGGGTCGACGTGCACGCACGTGTTCGCGAGCTTCTCCTGGCCGGGTACGCGCTCGGAGAACGAACCTGCAACGAGGTCGATGCCGAGCTCACGTGCGACATCACGCGCCCACGCGAGCGTCTCGCCCTCGAGCGGCTCGGCGGCCGCGAGCAGCTGCTCGTCGGTGCCGATCGCGGTCCACTTCTCCGGCAGCACGACCACGCTCGCGCCATCCGCGGCGGCCGCGCGCACGAGCTGGTCGGCGCGCGCGCGATTCGCCGCGGGGTCGGCGCCGGCGTTCAGCTGCACGGCCGCGACCCTCATGTGCGAACCTCGCCGCGGACGCCGCGCGTGTGGGTACACCGAGGGCGCCGAACGACGCGTCGCCCCGGGCGACCCTGGAGGTAGATTGACTCGTCAGTCAACAGCTCGAAGCATAACGGCCGGTCTGACCGGAGAATCAGGCCGCGTGCCGTTGATGCGCGGAACTCGCCCGCTGAAGCGCTGGCGCTATGTGGGCGTGTTCTGCGAGGAGCTGATGGCGTGCGCGGCGAGCATCCAGGTGGGTATCGCGCGGCAGGCGTTCTGGGCCGTCTACCTGCGGGAGGAGAGCATGCTGCGCGAGCGCACGCGCACGCTGCGCCGAAGCGGCGCGGTCGAGCTCGCGCGCGGTCGCGTGCGCGTGCACGACGCGGGCGTCGAGCTCGATCTCGAGCTCGAGGAAGACGCCGGCTGGGAGGCCCGTTGCAGGGACCCAGGCGGTGGGGAGGTGTGGACGCGTAAGCAGGCCGGCGTCGCCGCGCGCGGCACGCTGGGCGTCGACGGCGCTCCCGCGCGCTCGGTCAACGCGCGCGCGGTAATCGATGACACCGCCGGCTACCACGCGCGGCGCACCGAGTGGCGCTGGAGCGCCGGCGTGGGTCACGCGCCCGACGGCTCGCCGCTTGCCTGGAACCTCGTCTCGGGGATCAACGACCCGCGCAGCGGCTCCGAGCGGGCGGTGTGGATCGACGGCGCCGCACACGAGGTCGCGCCGGTCTCCTTCAGCGGCGACCTCGAGAGGATCGAGTGCGAGGACGGTTCGGCGCTGCGCTTCCGCGCGGAGGCACGGCGCTCGCGCAAGGAGAACCTGCTGCTCGTGCGCAGCGACTACAGCGCGCCATTCGGGTCGTTTGCCGGCACGCTTCCCGGCGGCGTCGAGCTGGAGCATGGGCTCGGCGTCGTCGAGCACCACCGCGCGGTGTGGTAGCGACAGACGTCACCGCGGTGTGTGGTCGACGCTCCCGCCGGTCAGCCGCGTCGGCAGGGCGGCCGGCGCGCTCAGCGCCTGCGCTGGCGACGCAGCTCGGCGAGCAGCAGCTTGGAGTGCATCGCACCGATGAGCGCTCGCAGCGGCTCCGCTCCGGCTTCGACGATCTCAATCGCGCGCTCGACGTCGACCTCGCCACGGGCGAGGCGGTCGAGCAGCAGAGAGACCTCTTCGACGACGAGCGGTTCGAGCGCCTCGCGATAGCGAAGCGTTTCGTACACAGTGAAGCCAAGCGTCTCCTCGTAGCCGCCCGCGCGGAAGCTCGCGATCGCCTCGACGATCTTCACGTCGTCCGCGTCGTAGCCGCCGCGCGTGGGCGTCAGCACACCGATCTCCGAGAGGCGGTCGAGCACGTTACGCGGCACCTGGTAGCGCTCGGCGGCCTCGGCCACGAGCACGCGGCCGGAGCTCTCCTCTCTCTGCAGGACGCGCTCGAGGAAACGGTCCTCGAGCTCGATCAGAGCGCTCACGCGGTCAGGGTCGTCCTCGAGCGCATCCCTGATCACGCGCAGGGGCATGTAGCGCTGATGCTGGAGACGCTTGATGAGCTTGATGCGCTCGACGTAGTCGACGGGGTAGTACGCCATGTTGCGGCTCGTGCGAACGACGTCCCCGCCCCCGCCGAGCAGGCCCTCGCGCAGGTAGTAGCGGATGGTCCCCGCGCTCACGCCCGTGCGCTCGGAGAGCTCGGACATCTTCAGGAGCTCGGCTGCGCACGCGCGTGCGCGCACGTCTGCCTGCGCGGTCCCGGCGCCCGCGCTCGCGCTCTCGACGCCCGCGTTCATGTGCGTGCGCGGGTCACGCGCGAAAGCTCGGCGCCTGCTGGCCGATCGTCGATGGCGCGCCCGTCGCGCCCGCCGCGGCGCCCTCGGCGATCATCTCGCCGACCTCCTCCTCCGAGAAGCCCGCAGCTAGCAGCACCTCTTCGGTGTGCTCGCCGAGCGCCGGCCCTGGCAGACGGTCGTGGCGCCCGGGCGTGCGCGACAGCTTCACCGGAACGCCGAGCAGGCGCACCGGGCGCTCGGCGCCCGGCTGGTCGATCTCGACGACCATTTCGCGCTCGCGCACCAGCTGCGACGCGAGCGCCTCGTCGAGCTCGAGCAGCGGCTCCAGACAGCAGTCGTGCTCGTGCGAGAACGTCTCCCATTCCTCGCGTGTGCGCGACCTGAAGATCTCGACCACTTCGGCGTGCGCCTGCGAGCCCGGCCCCTCGCCCTGCTTCGCGATCAGGTCCTCGCGGCCGACGCCGCGGCAGAAGGCCTGCCAGAACTTCGCCTCGAGCGCGCCCAGAGATACCCAGCCGTCCGCGCACTCGTACGGCCGGTAGCAGATCAGCGCGCCCGCGAGCGGGAGATCGCCGCGGTGCGGCACGACGCCGTCCGCGAGATAGGCCGCGGCGACCATCGCAAGCCACGAGAGCGATCCGTCGGCCATCGAGACATCGACGAACTGACCCTCGCCCGATCCGTGCCGGCCGGTCTGTGATCGCTCGCCGCCGCCGTCGCGCTCGCGCAGCGCGGCCATGATCCCGAAAGCGGCCATCAGCGCGCCGCCTCCGAGGTCGGCGATCTGGCCCGCCGCCTGCACGGGCTCGCCGCCGCGCGCGCCGGTGAGCCCGAGCAGGCCGACGAGGCCGAGGTAGTTGGTGTCGTGGCCGGACGCGAGCCGCTTGGAGGACTCCTGGCCGTAGCCCGTGATCGCGCAGTAGATGATGCGTGGGTTCTCCTCGCGCATTCGCTCGTAGCCGACGCCGAGGCGATCGAGTACGCCCGGCCGGAAGGACTCGAGCACGACGTCGTACGTGCGCACGAGCGCGAGCAGCGCCTCGCGTCCGCGCTCGTGCTTGAGGTCCAGCCGGATCGAGCGCTTGTTGCGGTTGAGCGCGAGGAACAGCGCTGAGCGCGCGCTCTCGTCCGCGCCCTCGTAGTACGGGGGCGCGAGGCGCACATAGTCGCCCGTGCCCGTGTCCTCGACCTTGAGCACCTCCGCCCCGAAGTCGGCGAGCAGCAGCGAGCAGAAGCCTCCTGGCAGAAGGCGCGAGAGGTCCAGCACGCGGATCCCCTCGAGCGGAAGGCTCACGCGCTCCTCACGTGCTCGCGCGCGGGGATCGCGAGCATCGCGCGCGCCTCGGCGACCGTCGCGGGCCGGCGCCCGATCTCTTCGGTCATCGCACGCGCCTTCGCGATGAGCTCGCCGTTCGAGCGCGCCATTTCGCCGCCGGGCAGGTACAGGTTGTCCTCGAGGCCGACCCTGATCGAGCCCCCGAGCGTGAGCGCGGCGGCGACGAGCATCCATTGGTCGCGCGAGATCCCGATCACGCCCCAATGCGAGCCGGTGGGGATGTTGTCGACCATCGCCGCGAGGTTGCGCGCCGTCGGCGGGATCCCTCCGATGACGCCCATGACGCAGTCGACGTGCAGCGGGGTGTGCAGCACGCCCATGTCGATCAGCGGCGCGAGGCTCCCCACGTGGCCGACGTCGAAGCACTCGTGCTCGGGTTTGATCCCGAGCTCGTTCATCGCCTCCAGAAGCTCGATGATCTCCTCGAACGGGTTCGCGAACACCATGTTGAAGACGAACTGCTTGCGCGCGCGCGAGTACTTCGCATAGTTCATCGAGCCCATGTTCAGCGCCGCGACCTCGGGTACGCATGCGCGCAGGTATTCGATCCGCTTGGAAACCGGCACGCCGATCGTGCCCGTGCTGAAGTTCACGATCACCTCGTCGCCTACCTCGCCGCGGATCGCGTCGGTGATCGCCTGGAAGTCGTCGATCTCGTAGCTCGGCGTGCCGTCGGGTTTGCGCGCGTGGATGTGGATCATCGTCCCGCCCTCGTCGACGATCCGCCGCGCCTCCGCCCCGTACTCCTCGGGCGTGTACGGGATCGCGGGGCACTGCTCACGGTTCGCTATCGCGCCCGAGATCGAGCACGTGATCACGACCGGGGCGTCCATGTTCATACGGGCACGACCCCCTGCCGCTTCCACGGCCGCTCGATGCGCTTGCCCTTGGCCATCTCGAGCGCGCGGCAGATCGTTGCACGCGTCTCGCGCGGGTCGATGACGTCGTCGATCATGTCGTGGCCGGCGGCGATGTACACGTCGATGATCTTGCGGTAGGCGGCGATCAGCTCCGCCTTCTTGGCCTCGGGGTCGTCCGCTTCTTCGACCTGTTTGCGCATGACGATCTCGACTGCGCCCTCGGCGCCCATGACGCTGATCTCGGCGCTCGGCCACGCGACTATGAGGTCAGGCTCGTACGCGCGGCCGTTCATGACGTAGTACCCGGCACCGTAGGCCTTGCGCGTGATCACGGTGATCTTCGGGACGGTCGCGTTCGCGACCGCGTAGAGCATCTTCGCGCCGTGGCGGATGATGCCCCCGGCCTCGACCTTCGTGCCGACCATGAAGCCGGGCACGTCCATCAGGAAAACGAGCGGGATCGCGAACGCGTTGCACAGGTTGACGAACCGCGCGGCC
>DATBCA010000216.1:0-3965 GCA_036270715.1 Solirubrobacteraceae bacterium | reverse complement strand
GTGGACCTTCAGCGTCGCCTCGTCGCCGACGACCAGCACCGAGTCGCCGAGCTCCTCCAGCAGCGGGATGAAAGCGCCGGGAGCAAGGCCGCTGCCCGTGACCGCGAAGTTGGTGCAGAAGCGGTACGTGCCGGAGGTGTGCTCGGGGTGGGTGATCCTCGCCGGCGCGTGGTGCGCGAGCGCGGGCGGCTCATCGCCGCGCAACGCCGCGACGACGCCCGCGAACATGATCGTCAGCCCGTAGCCGCCCGCGTCGACGACGCCCGCTTCGCGCAGCGGCGCGAGCAGCTCTGGGCTGCGCTTGACCGACTCCTCTCCCGCCGTGACAGCCGCCTCGAGCGCAGAAGCGATCGCCTCGTCCTGCTCGGCCGGCTCCGTCGCGGGCCCGAGGCGCGGGTTCTCGGCGCTGTGCGCGACGTCCGTGACGATCTTGTGCGCCATCTCGCGCACGACCGTGAGGATCGTGCCCTCGGCCGGATCGCGCACCGAGGAGTACGCGCGATCTGCCGCGTGCGCGAGCGCCGCGCCGATGAGCGGCGCGTCGATCAGCTGCCCGGGACGCGACACGAGCTCCTCGGCAGCGCCGCGAATCAGCTGCGAGAGGATCACCCCGGAGTTCCCGCGGGCGCCGAGCAGCGCCGCGCGAGCGACCGACTGCACGATCTCCTCGCGACCGATCTCGTCGATCGTGCGCTCGCCGTCTTCGCCCTGGATCCTGTCGAGCTCGTCGAGGACCGCGCGCAACGTCAGCGCCATGTTGTCACCGGTGTCGCCGTCGGCGACGGGGAACACGTTGAGGTCGTTGACCTCCTCGCGCCGTGATTCCAGGTGCGCGAGCGCGCCCGCGACGGCGGCGCGAAAACGAACTAGGTTCGTGTCGGTCACCGCGGTTTGTCTATCACCTTCGCGCTGCCGGCTACTTTGCGGCCGCGACAGCGCCGCGCGGCTAGCTACGGCGCCTTCAGGACCTTCCCCGCTTTGAGGCAGCGCGTACACACGTACACGCGGCGCGGGGAGTTGCCGTCGAGGATCCGCACCTTCTGCAGGTTCGGGTCGAAGCGACGCTTGGTCGCGACCATCGAGTGACTGCGGCTCTGGCCGAACGCCGGCCGCTTGCCGCAGCTGTGGCACACCTTTGCCATGGCGCGCAAGTCTAGCCGCTGGCGAGCCGCGAGCGCAGGCGCGCCATCCGCAGCACGGCCTCGGCGGAGTGGCGGCCCTGGTCGCGCTTCGCGCCGCCGCTGCGCGCGAGCGCCTGCTCCATCGTCGCGCACGTGAGCACGCCGAATGCGCACGGCACGCCCGTGTCGAGCATCACGCGCATCACCCCGCGCGCCGTCTCCGCGCACACGTAGTCGTAGTGATCGGTCTCGCCGCGGATCACCGCGCCGAGGCACGCGACGCCCTCGTAGCCCGAGCGCGCCGCGTAGCTCGCGGCGAGCGGGAGCTCGAACGCGCCGGGGACGTCGAACACGTCGACCGCCGTCACGCCCGCCTCGGCGAAGCCCAGCTTCGCCCCGGTCACGAGCCGCTCGGCGAGCTCCTCGTAGAAGCGCGCGACGACGATCGCAAAGCGCGGCGACGGCATGCGTGGCGGTCAGCTCTCCTGCGAGCCGCGCTCTCGCTCGCCGCCTTCGCGCTCGCCGCGTTCTCGCTCGTCGCGTTCGTGCTCGTCGCGTTCGTGCTCGGCGTGGAGCATTTCGGCGTCGAGGTTGAGCGCCTGGTGGTGCAGAGTGTGACCGAGCCGCTCGCGCTTGGCGCGCAGGTAGGCCTCGTTGTGCGGGTTGGGCACGTGCTCGATCGGGATCTGCGCGCTGACCGACAGCCCGTAGCCCTCCATGCCGCGGATCTTCTTCGGGTTGTTGGTGAGGATGCGGATCGAGCCGAGGCCGAGGTCGACGAGGATCTGCGCGCCGATGCCGTAGTCGCGCAGGTCGGCCGGCAGGCCGAGGCGCAGGTTCGCCTCGACGGTGTCGAGGCCTTCCTCCTGGAGCTTGTACGCACGCAGCTTGTTCAGCAGGCCGATCCCGCGTCCCTCCTGCGCGAGGTACAGCAGCACTCCCTGGCCCTCGCGCTCGATCATCGCGAGCGCGGACTCGAGCTGCTCGCCGCAGTCGCAGCGCAGCGAGTAGAAGACGTCGCCGGTGAGGCACTCGGAGTGCACGCGCACGAGCACGTCGGAATGGCCCGAGACGTCGCCCTTGACGAGCGCGACGTGGTGCTTGTCGTCGAGCAGCGAACGGTAGCCGACAGCTTCGAACTCGCCGAACGCGGTCGGTAGGCGCGTCGAAACGATGCGCTCGATCAGCTTGTCGTGGCGGCGCCGGTACGCGATCAGGTCGGCGACCGTCACCATGCGCAGCCCGTGACGCGCGCAGTATCCGGCGAGGTCGGGCACGCGCGCCATCGTGCCGTCGTCGTTCATGATCTCGCAGATGACCGCCGCGGGGTTCAGCCCCGCGAGGCGCGCGAGGTCGACGCCCGCCTCGGTCTGGCCGGTGCGCTCGAGCACGCCTCCCGGGCGCGACTTCAGCGGGAACACGTGCCCCGGCTGGACGATGTCGCGAGGCCCCGACTCGGGGTCGATCGCGACCTGGATCGTGCGCGCGCGGTCGGCCGCGGAGATGCCGGTCGTGACCCCGTGGCGCGCCTCGATCGTGACCGTGAACGGCGTCTCGAATGCGGACTCGTTCTTCGCGGCCATGAGGTCGAGCCCCAGCTCCTCGCAGCGCGCGGGCGTGAGCGCGAGGCAGATCAGGCCGCGTCCCTCCTTGGCCATGAAGTTGATCGACTCGGGGGTCGCGAACTGCGCCGCGAGCGTGAGGTCGCCCTCGTTCTCGCGGTTCTCGTCGTCGACCACCACCACCATGCGGCCGGCGCGCAGGTCCTCGAGCGCCTCCTCGATCGTCGCGAACGCCGTGCTCGTCGCTCCCTCGGCGCTCATGCCCGCGCTCCCGGCGTCCCGAGCTCGAGCAGGCGCGCGACGTGCTTGGCGAGGATGTCCGTCTCGATGTTCACCGAGTCGCCCGCGGCGAGCGCGCCGAGGTTCGTGCGCGCGAGCGTCTCGGGGATGAGCGAGACCTCGAAGCCGTCGTCGGCGAGCGCGCTCACGGTGAGGCTCACGCCGTCGAGCGCCACCGAGCCCTTCTCGACGAGGTGCCTGCAGACCTCCGCCGGCGCCTCGATCTCGAGCACCCTCGAGAAGCCCTCCTCGCGAAGCCCGCGGACGGTGCCGGTCGCGTCGACGTGCCCCTGCACGACGTGGCCTCCGAGGCGGTCGCTCGCGCGCAGCGGCAGCTCGATGTTCACGCGCGCGCCCTCGTGCAGCGCGCCGAGCGAGGTGCGCCGAAGCGTCTCCGACATCGCGTCCGCGGCGAACGTTCCGTCGCGCACCTCCGTCGCCGTGAGGCAGACGCCGTTGACGGCGACCGAGTCGCCGGCGCTCAGCTCGCCCGCGAGCGGCGTGCCGACGCGCAGGCGCGCGCCCTCCTCGCCGCGGTCGAGCGCGAGCACCGTCCCGAGGTCCGCGATCAGGCCGGTGAACACGTGCTCACCACTCGCGCAGGCGCGCCGACACGAGCAGGTCCTCGCCGACGGGCTCGTAGTCGAACGTCAGCGCGTGCATCGCCTCGGAGATGCGCTCGACGCCCTCGCCCTCCAGCGGGTCGCGCGCGGAGGAGCCGCCGAGCAGCAGCGGCGCGAGGAACAGCCGGATCTCGTCGATCTCGCCCGCGTCGAAGAACGCGCCCGCGAGGTGCGGGCCGCCCTCGAGCAGCACCGAGCTGACTCCGTCCGCGGCCAGCTGATCCAGGCCCGAGCGCACACGCGCGGGCTCGTTCTCGCCGGTCGCGACGATCACCTGCGCGCCGGCCGCTTCGAGCGCGGCGGTGTCGCCGTGCGCGGCGGCGCGGGAGACGATCACGGTCACGGGGATCTCCTCCCCCGCGGCGTCCAGCAGGCGCGAG
>DATBCA010000215.1:0-5103 GCA_036270715.1 Solirubrobacteraceae bacterium | reverse complement strand
CGCCTGCGGCTCGAGGAACGCAAAGTACAGCGGGTACACGACTACCGAGCGGCGCAGCGCGGTGAGCGCCAGCTGCGCGCTGTCGAACTCGAACCCGAGGCGCACGATCGCGTGCAGGCCTGCCGCCAGCCCCGTCACGCGCGCTTCGGGCAGGTGTCGCGCGAGCGCGCTCACGAGCGCGTCGCGGCGCGCGCGGTAGCGCCGGCGCGCCTGCCGCAGGTAGCGGTCGTAGCTGCCGCTCTCGATCAGGCGCGCGAGCGCGAGCTGCTCGAGCGTCGGCGCGCCGTGGTCGGCGAGGTTGCGCTCCGCGACGAACCGCTCGATCAGGTGCGGCGGGAGCACGAGCCAGCCGAGGCGAAGCGCGGGCGCGAGCGTCTTCGAGACCGTGCCGAGGTAGATCACGCGATCGGGCGCGAGACCCTGGAGCGCCGCGAGCGGCGCGCGATCGTAGCGGTACTCCGCGTCGTAGTCGTCCTCGATCACGTAACGCGTGCCGTTCGCCGCCCACTCGAGCAGCGCCGCCCGCCGCTCGGGCGCCGCCGCAACCCCGGTCGGCGACTGGTGCGCCGGCGTCACGAACACCGCGTCGAGCGGCCCCGCGCTCGCTTCGATCGCCGGGAGCTCCTGCACGCGCGCGCCCTGCGCGTCGACGGCGAGCGCGCTCAGGCGCGCGCCGTGCGCGGCGAGGATCGCGCGGTGCGGCGGAAGGCCCGGGTCCTCGACTGCGATGTGGGGCTCACGCAGCGCGCGCGCGAGCAGCACGAGCGCCTGCGCGGTGCCCGAGCAGACGACGATCGTGCGCGGGTCGGCGACCACGCCGCGCACCCGGCGCAGGTGCTCGGCGAGCGCGCTGCGTAGCTCGCGCGCCCCGCGCGCGTCCGGGTAGCCGAAGCTCGACGCAGGCGCCGACGCGAGCACGTCTCGCATAGCGCGAAGCCACTCGCGGCGCGGGAACGACGCGAGGTCGGGATAGCCGGGGAAGAAGTCGAAGCGCGCGGGCGCGGCCCTGGGCTCGGCGTCCGGCTCGCCTGCGCTCCCAGCCGCGTCGGCTACGTACGTTCCCGAGCCTCCGCGCGCGAGCAGGTAGCCCTCGGCGACGAGCTGCGCGTAGGCGTCCACGACCAGCCTGCGCGAGACGCCTAGGTCGTTCGCGAGCATCCGCGTGGGAGGCAGCCGCGAGCCGGCGCGCACGCGCCCGCTGCGAGCCGCCTCGCGCAGGCCGTCCTCGAGCTGAGCACGCAGCGGCCTGCGGTCGTCGCGACGCAGCTCGAGCAGCACCTCCGCGCCGGCGGCACTCGCCGCGCGAGGCGTGCGCAACGTCTCGGCTTTCCGGGGCGCGGGCCTGGTACCCGCCGCAGCGCGTGAAGTGGTACCCAATTATCGTCCCAAATTGGCTCTTTACAGGGCTCCACCGGAAGCATATCGTGGCGCCCATGTCCGCACACGGCAGGTCCCTCTCTCGCTCGGCGCTGATCGCCGTTGACCCCGGCGTGATCACTGTCGGCGTCGCCGCGTTCGGCGCGGTCGAGCTCGCGCTCGCGGTCTGGATGGTGGTCGCTCCGCGCTCGTTCTTCACGTCGATCGGCCCGTTTGCGGGCTACAACCGTCACTACATCCGCGACGCCGCGACGTTCGAGGCCGCGCTCGGCGTCGGCCTGCTGATCTCCGTGCGCCGGCCCGCGTGGCGCGTGCCCGCGCTCGGCATCACGCTCGTGCAGTTCGCGCTGCACAGCGTCAACCACCTCGTGGACATCGGTGCATCGCACCCTGCTTGGCCCGGCTACTTCGACTTCTTCTCGCTCGCGGGAGCGACGCTGCAGCTGGCACTCCTGTTTGCGGCGGCGCGCGCCGCGAGCGGCCAAACGACGAAAGGAGCTCGCTCGAGATGAGGATCACAGGCAGACCACCCGAGACGGCGGGCCCGTTCATGCGGCTCCTCGCGCGCATCGCGCGGCGCAAGACCCGGCAGATGACCGGCCGCGAGACGGAGCGCATGATCGAGCCGATGAACGCCTACGCCCTCCTCCCACGGCTCCTGCTCGGCTACGGCGCGCTCGAGGACGCGACTAGCAAGCTGCACCACGTGCCCGAGCGCATCAAGCTGCTCGCGGAGATGAAGGCCGCGACGCTGACCACCTGCGAGTACTGCATCGACATCGGCTCGCAGATCGCCCGTCGCGCCGGCCTCAGCGACGAGGAGCTGCTCGCGCTGCCGCGCTATCGCGACAGCGACCTGTTCGGCGAGGTCGAGAAACTGGCGATCGACTACGCGGTCGGCATGAGCCGCACCCCGGTCGCCGTTCCCGACGAGCTCTTCGCGGAGCTGCGGCGCCACTTCGACGAGACGCAGGTCGTCGAGCTGACGAACGTGATCGCGCTCGAGAACATGCGCGGACGCTTCAACCTCGCGCTCGGCATCGGCTCGGCGGGGTTCAGCGAGGGTATGGTCTGCGCCGTGCCGGAGCTCCTACCCGACGCCGCGCCGGACGGGATCCCCGCGAGCATCGGCGCGTGAAGGTCCTCGTCGCCGGCGCGACCGGCGTGATCGGCCGCCGGCTCGTCCCCCAGCTGCTCGCCGGCGGGCACGAGGTGACGGCGCTCGCGCGCTCGCGGCAGAGCGCCCGCGCCGCCGAGGCGCTCGGCGCGAGGCCCGTGCAAGCCGACGCACTCGACGCCGAAGCGACCATGAGCGCGGTCGGCGAGGCCGCGCCGGAGGTCCTCATCCACCAGTTGACCTCGCTGCCGCGGCGCATCGACCCGCGCCACATCGAGCGCGACTTCGTGTTCAACGACCGCCTGCGCAGCGAGGGCACGCGCCACCTCGTCGCCGCCGCGCAGGCGAGCGGCACGCGGCGCGTGATCGCGCAGAGCATCGCGTTCATGTACGCGCCCGGGCCCCCCGGCACGATCCACCCCGAGAGCGACCCGCTGCTATCCGACGAGCAGGCGCCGCAGAGCTTCCGCCGCAGCGCGCGCGCGGTGCGCGAGCTCGAGTCGGCGGTGCTCGCCGCGGACGGCGTCGTGCTGCGCTACGGCTACTTCTACGGGCCCGGGAGCGCGATCGCGCCGGACGGATCGGCCGGCGAGGACGTCGCGCGCCGTCGCTTGCCCGTCGTCGGCGGCGGCGGCGGCGTGTGGTCGTTCGTACACGTCGACGACGCCGCGTCGGCGACCGTCGCGGCGCTCGAGCGCGGGCGCCCGGGCGCGTATAACGTCGTCGACGACGAGCCCGCGCGCGTCTCGGAGTGGCTGCCCGCGTTCGCGGACGCCGTCGGCGCCCCGAAGCCGTGGCGCGCGCCGGCGTTCCTCGCGCGCCTCGCCGCCGGGAGCTACGGCGTCGCCACGATGACGCGCGCGCAGGGCGCCAGCAACGAGCTCGCGAAGGCCGAGCTCGGATGGGCCCCCGCGCATCCCAGCTGGCGCGAGGGCTTTCGCTCGGCGCTGCGCTAGCGCCGAACGACCAGCGCGACTCCCGCCGCGAGCAGCACCAGGCCGAGGATGCGCGTGAGCGAGATGTGCTGCTTGGCGATCCCCAGCAGGCCGAAGCGGTCGATCACGACCGAGATCGCGAGCTGTCCCGTGATCACCACCGCCGTCAGGCCGCTCGCGCCGAGCGTGCGCACCGCTTCGATCGCGACGAACACGTAGACCGCACCGAGCAGTCCGCCGACGAGCGCCCACCACGGCGCGCGGCCGACGTGGCCGAGACTGCCGAGGCCACCGCGGATGACGGTGGACAGCAGCACCAGCGCGGTCGTGCCGACGAGGAACGAGAACGTCGCCGCCTGGACTCCGCCGACGCTCTTGCCCAGGCGCGAGTTGATCGGCGCCTGCATGCCCACCAGGCACCCCGCGCCGGCGCCGAGCAGCACCGCGAGCCCGCGGCTCACCGCGCGCCCGCTCCCGGGCGCGCGCTCACTTCGCGTCGAGCCACGTCCTGCCGACGCCCATGTCGACCGCCAGCGGCGGGTCGCGGTCCCACACGCCGACCATCTCGCGCTCGATCAGCGGGCGCGCCCGCTCGCTCTCGGCCGCCGGGCCCTCGAACAGCAGCTCGTCGTGGATCGTGAGGATCAGGCGCGTGCTCAGTCCCGCGTCGGCGAGCGCGTCGCGCGCGCGGATCATCGCGAGCTTGAGGATGTCCGCGGCCGTGCCCTGGATGACGGTGTTCACCGCCAGGCGTTCGCCGAGCGAGCGCACCTGGTAGTTGCGCGCCTTCAGCTCGGGGACCTGGCGCCGGCGGCCCCACAGCGTGCGCACGAAGCCTTCCTCGCGCGCGTTCTCGATCGTCTGCGCGATGAACGCCTCCACGCGCGGGAAGCGCTGCAGGTAGGAGTCGATGAACTCCTTCGCCTCCTCGCGCGGGATGTTGAGGCGGTCCGCGAGGCCGAAGTCCGAGAGCCCGTAGACGATCCCGAAGTTGATCATCTTCGCCTTCGAGCGCATGCCCGTGTCGACGTCCTCCGGCGCGACCGCGAAGACCTGCGAGGCGGTCGCCGTGTGCACGTCTTCGCCGCGTTTGAAGATCTCCTTGAGCGCGGGCTCGTCGGCGACGTGTGCGAGAACGCGCAGCTCGACCTGCGAGTAATCGGCCGAGATCAGCACGTTGCCGGGCGCCGCCTCGAAGCAGCCGCGGATCTCGCGCCCGAGCTCTGTGCGGATCGGCACGTTCTGCATGTTCGGGTTCGTGCTCGAGAGCCGGCCCGTCTGCGCGACCGCCTGCAGGAAGGTCGTGTGGATGCGCGACTCCGAGTCCACCAGCGCCGGCAGCACCTCGAGGTACGTCTTGATCAGCGTCGAGAGCTCGCGCCAGCGCTCGATCTTCGGCACGATCTCGTGCTCGGTACGGATCGCCTGGAGCACGCGCGCGTCAGTCGAGTAGCCGGTCTTGCCGCGGCGCTTGTGCGGCAGCGAGAGCTTGCCGAAGAGGATCTCGCCCAGCTGTTGCGGCGAGGCGATCAGGAACTCTTCGCCGGCGAGCGCGAAGATCTCGCGTTCGAGCTCTGAGATATCCGCCTGCACCGTCGCGGTTATGCCCGCGAGGCGATCGGTGTTCAGGCGCACCCCCGCGACCTCCATCTCGCGCAGCACCTGCACGAGCGG
>DATBCA010000214.1:0-1643 GCA_036270715.1 Solirubrobacteraceae bacterium | reverse complement strand
CGGACGTGCGTACCCGCAGCGGGCCGCTGTTCCTTGGCGGGCGCCTTGCCGTTGTTCGCCTTCATGGCTTTCGGCGGGGGCTTCTGCTTTGACTTGGTGGCGGCTGCCGGCATGCGTGCGGGGGTTGCTCCAGACCGCCTGCCATCCAGGCCGGCGGCTCCACTGTCGAGACCTATCGGCATTGTCGGCCGAACGGTTGAGCCCAATTTCTGCCGGCGCTCGCGCGGGCGAGGTCGCTCACACGGTCGCGAGCGCGCCGTCGATCCGCCGCAGCGCCTCCTCGCGGCCCAGCAGCGCGACGCTCTCGAATATCCCGGGCGAGACGGTCGTGCCCGTGAGCGCGACGCGAAGCGGCTGATAGACCTCACGCGGCTTGAGGCCCATGCTCGAAACGACGCCCTGGAGCGCCTCCTCGATGTGCCCTTCGTCGAAGCGCTCGAGCTCGGCAAGCGCCGTGCGCGCGCGCTCGAGCGCCGCGAGCCCTTCGCCAGAGAGCCAGCGCTCGCGCGCGCCGGGATCGTCGGCGGGCGCCTCGAGCAGCGGCCCGGCGAGCGGCCAGAAGTCGGCGAGCGTGGCGATCTTCTCCTGGCTGATCTCGACCGCGCGCTCGAACCGCGGATCAAGCGCCGCGTGGGCGTGCTCGCCGCGGGCGAGGAAGTCCGCGAGCTGGCGCGCGAGCTCGGGCGCGGGGAGCGCGCGGATGTGGACGCCGTTCAGCCAGCGCAGCTTGACCTCGTCGAACCGCGCGGGATTGCGGCTCACGCTCTCGAGCGAGAAGCGCTCGATGAGCTCGCCGGTGGAGAGCACGGTCTGGTCGTCGCCGCTGCCCCAGCCGAGCAGCGCTAGGTAGTTGCGCACCGCCTCGGGCAGGTAGCCCGCGTCGCGCAGCTCCTCGACCGACGCCGCTCCGTGGCGCTTCGAGAGCTTGCGCCCGTCGGGCCCGTGCAAGAGCGGCAGGTGCGCGTACGCCGGCGTGGCGCTCGACCCGAGGCCGACCGCGAGCGCGGCATCGATCACGAGCAGCTGCTTGGGCGTGTTCGAGAGATGGTCCTCCCCGCGCACGACGTGCGTGATGCGCGCGTCGAGGTCGTCGACGGCGACCGCGAAGTTGTAGAGCACGGAGTCGTCCGCGCGCGCGATCACGGGGTCGTCCATGTGCGCGTGCGCGAAGTGCGTGTCGCCGCGGATGAGGTCGTGGACGACCGTCTCGCCCTCCGGCGCCACGCGCAGGCGCACCGCGCCGATCCCCTCTGGCTCGCCGCGGAAACCGACCTCCGCGCCGTGGCGCTGCTTGTACGCGCGCACGTCCTCGGCGGTCGCGCTGGAGCGGTACGCGAGCCCGGCGTGCAGGAGCGCTTGCAGGACCTCCTGGTGTCGCTCGGTGCGCTCGCTCTGGAACACCGGCCCTTCGTCCCAGTCGAGCCCGAGCCAGCCGAGCGAGTCGAGGATCTGGCGCACGTTCTCAGCGGTCGATCGCTCGCGATCGGTGTCCTCGATCCGCAGCACGAGCTCGCCGCCCGAGCCGCGCGCGAGCAGCCAGTTGAAGAGCGCCGTGCGCGCGCCCCCGATGTGCAGCGCACCCGTCGGCGATGGCGCGAAGCGAAGCCTCATAATGCCGCCCGCATGCTAATCGGCGCGCACGT
>DATBCA010000213.1:0-6447 GCA_036270715.1 Solirubrobacteraceae bacterium | reverse complement strand
CGCGCCCGACCCGCGCGTCGAGGGGCGTGAGCGCGCGGTGCGCTACTCCGCCGTCGCGATGGCGGAGCGCGTCGCCGAGGCATGGCGCGCCGCGAGCGAGCGCGGCGGATAGCATGATTTCCGTGGACGAGTCAACGGCTTCTCCCCCCGGGCACGCGCAGCAGCCCGCCGGCGCCAGCGTCGAACCCGCCGCCGAGCCAGGCGCCGGCTTCCGCGCACGCGGCCGCGTGCGTCGCCGCGCGCGTTTCCTGCGCAAGGCACGCGAGCTCGCCTACCGCGACCTCGGCGGCCTCGTCTACAACCTCCACCGCTTCGGTCAGCGCAACGACCCGCTCGTGCTCGCGAAGCTCTCCACGCTCACGAAGATCGACTCCGAGCTGCGCTCGATCGAGGCAGCACTCTCCACCAGCCGGCCCGTCTCCGTGCTGCGCGAGGCCGGGGTCACGGCATGCCCACGCTGCGCAGCGATCCACTCGGGCGAGGATCGCTTCTGCCCCGGATGCGGCCTTCCGTTGAGCCGCCACGTAGACCTTCCGATCTCGGGCGCCGTGAGCTCGCCCGCCGTGGTGCCGGCGCAGGCAGCCCCCATCGCGAGCGCAACGCAGCCCGCACCCGTCGCGACCACCCAGCAGCCCGCGCCGGGAGCGCCGCCGGTGCCCGGCGCGCACGCGCGCGGCCCCTCACCGTCGGGCGCGACGGCGCCGGACGCAGGGTCGCCGCCTTCGGCGCCGGAGCCGCGCTCCCCAACCGCCGCGCCAGCACCCCCTGCGCCGGGACGGGTGCCGGCGGGACGCTCGCCGGTCCCGCCGCCGAAGGCGCAGCCCGCGCCATCGAGCTCGGACGTCGCCGAGGAGCAGCCGACGCAGGCGTTCCCGTCGCGCGCGCCGCGTACGTGAGCGTCTCGCCGCCGCAGGTATCGCCGCAGAGCACAACGGGGCCGGCGACCGCGGGCACCACGCCCTCGACGGGCGCGACTGGGAGCGTCCCCGGCTCGGGAGCCGTCGGCACGAAGTAGTCGCGCGAGGCCCTCGCGCGCGCGCCCACGCGCGCGCGCAGCACCTCCAACCGCACAGCACTTCCCCGCGCGGCGACACCCATCGCGTGCGCGCGCACGCGCACGCGCACAACCTCCAACCTCAGAACACTTCCGCGCGGCGCGACAGCCCCCGCGCGCACGCGCGCGAACGGGAAAACCGGCGAGGAGGCGAGACGGATACGGTTGCGTGACGATGCGCGCGCAGCAGGCGGCGAGTGACCGCGGGGCGGATGTCGCGGTCGTGGGTGCGGGTGCGGCGGGCCTGTATTCGGCGCTGTGCGCGGCGCGGGCGCGAGCGAGCGTGGTGCTGGTATCGGCGACGCCGCTGGCGCAGACGGCGAGCTACTGGGCACAGGGGGGTCTGGCGGCGGCGATCGGCGACGACGACAGCGAGGAGCTGCATCTCGCGGATACGGAACGGGCGGGGCGCGGCCTCGTGCGCCGCTCGGCGGCGGAGATCCTGGTACACGAGGCGCCGGAGTGCGTGCACGACCTGGAGGAGCTGGGGGTGCGCTTCGACGCGGACCGGTACGGGCGGCTGGCGCTGGGGCTCGAGGGCGGGCACTCGGTGCGGCGGGTGGTGCACGCGGGCGGGAGCGCGACGGGCAGGCGAGTCGTGCGCCAGCTGTCGGCGCTGGCGGCGGCGGAGCCGCGCATCGACGTGCGCGAGGGCGCGCGGGCGCGAGCGCTGTGGCGGCCCGACGGGCGCTGCGCGGGCGTGGTATGCGACGACGGCGCGCTGGTGGCGGCGCGCGCGGTTGTGATGGCGACGGGCGGGGCGGCGGCGCTGTGGTCGCGGACTACGAACCCGCCGGGATCGCAGGGCATAGGCCTTTTGCTTGCACACGCGGCGGGGGCGGCGCTGGCGGACCTCGAGCTCGTGCAGTTTCACCCGACGGCGGTGATCGGCGTTCGCGGCCGCGAGGGCTTCCTGGTGACGGAGGCGATCCGCGGCGAGGGGGCGACGCTGCACGACGCGTCTGGGGAGCGCTTCGTCGACGAGCTGGCGCCGCGCGACGAGGTGGCGCGGGCGATCGAGGAGCGGCTCGCGGCGACGGGGGCGAGCTCGGTGGGCCTGGACATGCGCGCGATCGATCCGGCGCGCTTTCCGAACGTGGTGAGCGCGCTGCGCGAGGCGGGTCTCGACACTACGCGCGAGCTGATCCCGGTGGCGCCGGCGGCGCACTACATGATGGGAGGGATCGTGACGGACGTGAACGCACGCTCGACGCTGCCGGGGTTGTATGCCGTGGGCGAGGCGTCGGGCTCGGGGCTCCACGGCGCGAACCGCCTGGCGTCCAACTCCCTGAGCGAGTGCTTCGTGTTCGCGCGCCGCGCGGTGGCGCACATCCTCGGCGAGCCGGCGGCGACGTCTTCAACGCCGGAGCGGCCGAGCGCGGCGGAGCTCGGCGAGCTCGCGGCGGCGGGGCCGCCGGCGGCGGAGCGCGCGACGCGCGAGGCGCTGTGGCGCGACGCGGGGATCGCGCGCGAGGAGGCGGGGCTGCGCAGGCTGCTCGAGGACGCGCACCCGCTCGCGCGCCTGATCGCGAGCTGCGCGCTCGCGCGAACGGAGAGCCGCGGCGCGCACCAGCGCTCGGACTACCCAGTCCAGGAGCGGGCGTTCGATCGCCGCCACGCGGTGGTCGGCTCGGGGCGCGAGATCGAGTGGCAGGACTGGGCGTGAACTAGCGGTTTTCTTGCCGAATCCTGCGGTTTTAAGGAAACCGACGGGTTCTCTTTAGGTCGGTCCTTTCTAATCCTTTACGTGTTAGTAGCTGGTAGCGGCACAAGGTTGGAGTCCGTCGACGCCGGGAAGTCTGACGCCGGGGCGGAGTCTTACTACGGGGGATCGTCCGAACCCGACGCAGCGTGAGAGGTAAGCAGATCGATGTATCAGTTCAGTCGAGCGATCTATAGAGAGCTGGCGCCGAAGATCCTTGAGGCGCCGAGCGGTCACGCGGCCGAAAACCACGCGGCGGTTCTGCGCGCGTGCGAGGCGGTGATCACGCGCCTTGCGACCGACCGCCATTACTTCGCGCGGCCGGCGCGGACGCTCTTCTGCGACATCCGCTCGTACTTCCCGATGTCGGCGCAGTCGCAGGTTCACGGGGTGGTCTCGCGCTACATCGGCGCGGCGCAGGAGTTCGTCGCGGCGCATCCGCTGGAGGGCTACACGGCGGTGAGCGGCGCGCCTCCGCGCTGCCGCGCGACGACGCGCAAGGGCACGCCGTGCCGTCGCGTGCCGCTCCCGAGCACGGGCTACTGCCCGTCGCACCAGCACCTCGCGGACACCGAGGACCGCGAGCTCGTCGCGGCCTGACGCGCGCCGCGCATAGGCTCCGAGAATGCTTCTCGGGGTCGACGTCGGAGGGACGTTCACCGACGCGGTGAGCGTCTCGGAGGACGGCGCGGTGCACACCGCGAAGGTCGCGTCGACGCCGGCGCAGCAGGAGCGCGCGGTGCTCGAGGCGGTGCGGCTGGTGCTCGAACGCGCGGGCGCGCGCGGCGAGGAGGTCGAGCGCTTCGCGCACGGGATGACGGTCGCGACGAACGCGCTGCTCGAGGGAAAGACGGCGCGTACGGCGCTGATCGCGACGGAGGGCTTCACCGACGTGATCGAGCTCGCGCGCCAGGCGCGCCCGCGGCTGTACGACCTGTGCGCGGCGCCACCCGCGCCGCTTGTAGGAGACGCGCTGCGCTTCGCGGCGCCCGAGCGCGCGGGTCCCGACGGCGTGGAAAGGAGGATGGACGAGCGCGCTGCGCGCGCGCTCGTCGAGCGGGTCGCGCACGCTGAGCCGCAGGCGGTGGCGATCGCCCTGCTGCACTCCTACGCGCATCCCGAGCACGAGCACGCGCTCGGCGGGCTGATCGCGGAGCTCATGCACGACGTGCACGTGTCGCTCTCGTGCGAGGTCGTGGGGACGTTCCGCGAGTACGAACGCACGGCGACGACGGTGCTCGACGCGGCGCTCTCGCCGCTGCTGCGCGGCTACCTCGAGCGCCTGGGCGACGAAGCGCGGGCGGCGGGGCTGCCGCAGGCGCAGATCATGCAGTCCTCGGGCGGCCTGACCGAGTCGGCGCACGCGGGCGCGCACGCGGCGCTGACGGTGCTCTCGGGGCCGGCGGGCGGCGTGGGCGCGGCGCTGCTGCTCGCGGAACTGACGGGCGAGCGCGACGTGCTGTGCTTCGACATGGGGGGAACCTCGTGCGACGTGTGCGTGATCGAGGGCGGGCAGGTGGCGGAGTCGGCGGAGCGCACGATCGCGGGCAGGCCGCTGGCGCTGCCGACGCTCGACATCCACACCGTCGGCGCGGGCGGCGGGTCGATCGCGTGGCGCGACGCGGGCGGCGCGCTGCGCGTGGGTCCGCAGTCCGCGGGCGCCGACCCGGGTCCCGCCTGTTACGGGCGCGGCGGCGGCGATGCGACGGTCACCGACGCGAACCTGCTGCTCGGGCGCCTGCTCGAGGACCAGCCGCTCGCGGGAGGGCTGGCGCTCGACCGCGCGGCGGCGGAGCGCGCGGTGGACGCACTCGCGGGCGAGCTCGGCATCGCGACGCGCGCGTGCGCGGAAGGGATCGTGCGCATCGCGGAGGCGGAGATGCTCGCGGCGCTGCGGCTGGTGACGGTCGAGCGCGGCGCCGACCCGCGCGGCTTCGCGCTGATGCCGTTCGGCGGCGCGGGGCCGATGCACGCGGCGGCGATGGCCGCGGAGCTCGGCATCGAGCGCGTGCTGTGCCCCGGAGCGAGCGGCGTGCTGTGCGCGCTCGGGCTCGCGGCGGCGGCGCCGCGGCGCGACGCGACGCGCACTGTGATGCTGCGCGGGCGGCAGTTGACGGCGGCGCGCGTGGCGGGCGAGCGCGACGCGCTGATCGGGCGCGCGTTCGCGGCGCTCGGCGCGGAGCCGGCGCGCACGCGTGTGCGCTACGAGCTGCGCTATCGCGGCCAGTCATTCGAGCTGCCGGTCGAGCTGGACGGCGACGGGCGCGGCGCGCGCGCGGATCCCGCGGACCTGGCGGCGGCGTTCGCGCGCGCACACGCGGAGCGCTACGGCTACGGCGACCCTGGGACGGAGGTCGAGCTGGTGACGATCCGCGTGTCGGTGTGGGGCGCGGCGCCGGCCCTTCGGCTCGCTGCGGCGCGCGCACACGCGCCGGCGCACGAGCAGCGCGACGTGGTGTTCGCCGGCGAGGAGCTCGCGACGGCGGTGCTGCGCGGAGCGCTCGCTCCCGGTACTCGTGTGCGCGGGCCGGCGCTGTGCGCGCAGGACGACGCGACGGTGCTCGTGCCGCCGGGCTGGTCGGGCGCCGTCGACGAGAGCGGCGGCCTGACGCTGAGGCGCGAGGCGTGAGCGCCGCCGGCGCCCGCGACCCGGCGGCGAGCGCGCCGCTCGACCCGATCGAGCTGCAGCTCGTGACCGGCGCGCTGCGCGCGGCGTGCGCGGAGATGGGCGTGGTGCTGATCCGCTCGGCGCACTCGTCGAACATCAAGGAGCGCCGCGACGCGTCGACGGCGCTGTTCGACGCGAGCGGCGAGATGGTGATGCAGGCGGAGCACATCCCGGTGCACCTCGGCTCGATGCCGGCGGCGGTGGCGGCGGTGCTCGAGGAGGACCACGCGCCGGGCGTCTCGTGGGTGCTCAACGATCCGTTCGCGGGCGGCACGCACCTGCCGGACATAACCGTGATCACGCCGGTGTTCCTCCAGCACGGCGCGAGCCCGATCGGGTTCGCGGCGAGCCGCGCGCACCACGCGGACGTCGGCGGGAGCGTGCCGGGGTCGATGCCGGCGGACTCGCGCACGCTCGCGGAGGAGGGCGTGGTGATCTCGCCGCGGCGCCTCGACGCACAGGCGCTGGAGGAGCTCGTCGCGCGCATGCGCCAGCCGCGCGAGCGCCGCGCGGACCTGCTCGCGCAGCTCGCGGCGAACCGCGTCGGCGCGCAGCGGATGGCGGAGCTCGCGCTGCGGCTCGGCCGCGCGCGCCTGCGCGCGGCGACGGACGCGGTGCTCGACTACGCCGAGCGGCGCACGCGCGCGTGCCTGCGCGTGCTGCCCGACGGCGTGCGCACCGCGGAGGACGTGCTCGAGGCGCGCGACGCCGACCTGCGCCTGACGCTGCGTGCGAGCGTCGCGGGCGACGCGCTGACGCTCGACTTCGCGGGCAGCGCGGACCAGCACGAGGGCAACCTCAATTGCCCGCTCGCGGTGACGCGCTCGGCGTGCCTGTTCGCGGTGCGCGTGCTGACCGACCCCGAGCTGCCGCCGTCGGCGGGCGCGTATCGCCCGATCGAGATCAGGGCGCCGCTCGGCAGCGTGTTGAACGCGCGCGCGGGCGCGGCGGTCGCGGCGGGCAACGTCGAGACCTCATCGCGCGTCGCGGACCTCGTGCTGAGCGCGTTCGGCCGCGCGCAGG
>DATBCA010000212.1:0-9563 GCA_036270715.1 Solirubrobacteraceae bacterium | reverse complement strand
GCGCGCGGGAAGCGCCGGCTGCCCGCGGCGTGCCCGTGCTCCTCGCGGACGAGGTCGAGCAGGTCGCTCGCGTCGCCCGCGTCGAGCACGCCAAAGCCCGGCGGCAGGCCGAGCGTCGAGGCGTGCAGGCGCACGACGAGGTGCGCGATCGAGTGGAAGGTGCCGCTGAGGACAGGGCCGGCGTCGGGGGCGGCGCGCTGCGCGAGCACGCGCGCGCGAGCGGTCATTTCGCGCGCGGCGCGGCGGGTGAAGGTCAGCAGCAGGATGCGCTCGGCGCTCACCCCGCGCGTGAGCAGCCAGGCAACGCGCGCACAGAGCGTGGTGGTCTTGCCCGTGCCGGCGCCGGCGAGGATGAGCAGCCGCTCGGCCTCATGGGTGGCGGCGTCGCGCTGCTCGGGGTTGAGCTCCTCGAACACGTCAGTCGCGTCGGCGAACATGTGTTCGCACGCTAGGGAGCGCCGCGGATGGAGCGCACGACCGCTTGCGCGGCGGGCAAACCAGTAGGCTTGGCCGCGTGGCCAGTGCGACGCAGAACGGCGCGCAACCAGAGGCCGGACACGGGATCGAGCACGTCGACGTGCTGATCGTCGGCGCGGGCCTGTCGGGCATCGGCGCGGCGTCGCACCTCAAAGCGAAGTGCCCGGGCAAGACGATCGCGATCCTCGAGGCGCGCGGCGCGATCGGCGGCACTTGGGACCTGTTCCGCTACCCGGGCATCCGCTCGGACTCGGACATGTACACGCTGGGCTACTCGTTCAAGCCGTGGCAGGCGGCGAAGTCGATTGCCGACGGCCCGTCGATCCTCTCCTACGTTCGCGAGGCGGCGTCCGAGGGCGGCATCGAGGACAAGATCCGCTTCCACCACCGCGCGGTGCGCGCGGAGTTCGACAGCGCGCAGGCGTGCTGGACGGTGCACGCGCATCGCGAGGACACGGGCGCGGACGTGAGCATCCGCGCGGACTTCCTGCTGATGTGCAGCGGCTACTACCGCTACGACGGCGGCTACTCGCCCGAGTTCCCCGGCAGCGAGCGCTTTGCGGGCCGCATCGTGCACCCGCAGAAATGGACCGAGGACATCGACTACGCGGGCAAGCGAGTCGTGGTGATCGGCAGCGGCGCGACGGCGGTCACGCTCGTGCCCGCGATGGCTCAGACGGCCGCTCACGTGACGATGCTTCAGCGCTCGCCGAGCTACGTGATCGCGCTGCCCGGCGAAGACCCGATCGCGCGGGCGCTCAAGCGGGTGCTCCCCCTCCGCGTCGTGTATCCGCTGATCCGCTGGAAGAACGTGCTGTTGACGATGCTGAGCTTCCAGCTCAGCCGCCGGCGCCCGGAGGTCGCGAAGGCGATCGTGCGCAAAGGCCTCGAACACCACCTCCCCGAGGGCTACGACATCGACACGCACTTCAAACCCGCGTACAACCCGTGGGAGCAGCGTCTGTGCCTGGTGCCGGACGGCGACCTGTTCGAGGCGATCAGCGACGGTCGCGCGTCGATCGTCACCGACCACATCGAGACCTTTACCGAGACGGGGATCCGGCTCGCCTCGGGTGTGGAGCTCGAGGCCGCCCTGATCGTGACTGCGACGGGCCTCAACCTGGTCCCGCTGGGGGCCATGCAGGTGCTCGTCGACGGCCGCCCGGTCGACGTCTCGCAGACGCTCGGCTACAAGGGGATGATGCTGAGCGGCGTGCCGAATCTGGCGCTGACGTTCGGGTATACGAACGCGTCCTGGACGCTCAAATGCGACCTCACGTGCGACTACGTGTGCCGCCTTCTCAACCACATGGACGCGAACGGCTTTCAGCTATGCGTGGCCGAGAACCACGACCCGGCGCTCGGGGTCGAGCCGTTCATCGACTTCTCCTCGGGCTACGTGCAGCGCGCGATCTCGAAGTTCCCGAAACAGGGCTCGCGCGCGCCGTGGCGGCTGTACCAGAACTACGCGCTCGACATCGTGAGCCTGCGCCGCGCGCCGCTCGAAGACGAGGCGATGCGCTTCGAGCGCGTGCCGTCGCACGCGCCGGCGCGCGTGGCGGCTTAGCTCAGGCGAAGCGCTCGAACACCGCGGCCATTCCCTGGCCGCCACCGATGCACATCGTCTCGAGGCCGTAGCGCGCCTCGCGGCGCTCGAGCTCGCGAAGCAGCGTCGCGAGGATCCGCCCGCCGGTCGCGCCGACGGGGTGCCCGAGCGAGATGCCCGAGCCGTTGACGTTGACGCGCTCGAACCCGTCGCGCAGCTCCCACTCGCGCAACACGGCGAGCACCTGGACGGCGAACGCCTCGTTGAGCTCGATCAGGTCAATGTCGTCGAGCGTCAGGCCTGCGCGCTCGAGCGCGACCTTCGTCGCGGGCACCGGCCCGATCCCCATCGTCTCCGGCGCGACGCCCGCGACGGCCCACGACACAAGCCGCGCGAGTGAGCGCAGCCCGAGCTCGCGCGCCTTGTCGGGGTGCGTGACGACGCACACCGCGGCGGCATCGTTCTGGCCGCTCGAGTTGCCGGCGGTGACCGTCGCGTGCGGATCGGCGCCGTTCATGATCGGCCGCAGCTGCGCGAGCCGCTCGAGGGTGGTGTCGGGGCGCGGGTGCTCGTCGCGGTCGACCACCACCTCGCCGCCGCGCGCGGGCGCGGCTACGGGGACGATCTCCTGGGCGAAGACGCCGCTCTCCTGCGCGGCGACCGCGCGTTCGTGCGAGCGCAGAGCGAGCTCGTCCTGCTCGGCGCGCGCGATCCCGTACTCGCGGCGGAGGTTCTCGGCCGTCTCGATCATGCCGCCGGGGACGGGGTGCTCGCGCCCGCCGGCGGTCACGCGCGAGCGCGCGAGACGGTCTTCCAGGCGCACGCCCCCGCCCCGGACGCCCCAGCGCATCCCGAGCGCGTAGAACTCGGCCTGGCTCATGCTCTCCGCGCCGCCCGCGAGCACGAGCTCGGCGACGCCGGTCTGGATGAGCATGCACGCGACCGTGATCGCCTGGAGTCCTGAGCCGCAGCGGCGGTCGAGCTGCAGCCCCGGGACCTCGATCGGCAGGCCGGCGTCGAGCGCGGCCACGCGACCGATCGCGGGCGCCTCGGCGTTGGGGTAGCACTGTCCGAGGATCACCTCGTCGACCTGATCGGCGGGCAGCGCGGTGCGGCGCACGAGCTCCGCGATCACGTTCGCCGCGAGCGTGGCGGGCGGGACGTCTTTGAGGGCGCCGCCGAAGCCGCCGACGGCCGTTCGCAGCGGCTCGCAGATGACTGCCTCGCGCACGGCCCCAGCCTGTCACAAACGCGCGGCTCAGCCGGCGCGCTATCGCCGTTTGGCGGCGCGGCGATCGGCGAAGTAGCTGATCACGGCGCCGATCAGCACCGAGACGACGATCACGATGATCAGCGGCGCGTGCCCCGACCCGACGACCCAGTCGACCTTCACTTCCTTGAGGTTGAGGAACGCGAACACGGTGATCACGACGGCGAGCCCGACGATCACCGCCGTGCGCGCGCGTTCGCGGCGCTTGCGCGAATCGGGCGATGCGGCCTTCCCCTCCGCGGGCTTTTGGTCGGGAACGGACACCGTGAGCCGATCCTACCCCTACCTCGCCCCTATGACACCCGCCAGCACGCGGCGCGCTGCGCGTCAACCGGCGCGCGCGCGGGGTCGCACAGACTCGGCGCTCCCACGGCCGGAGGCGCGCAGCTCCCGTTCCATCCAGATCGAGCGGGTGCTTAGATCCTCGACGCCGAGCGCGGCGGCGACGTGCAGCGCCATCCCGTGGCGGAAGAAGTCGTCGAGCTGCTCGTCGCCGGCGCCCGACAGCTCGCGAGCGAGCTCGACGAGGTGCGCGAAGTGGTGGCGCACGGCGCACGTGCGCCGCGGCGCGACGTACGATCAATCCGATGCGACGGATCGGATGGCTCGCGCTCGCCGCCTGCGCAGCGCTCTCGGCTTGCGGCTCGAGCTCGAAGACCGCCGGCACCGCGAGCACGCCGGCGCAGTCATCCGGCTCACCCGCGCGATCGGCTCCGTCGACGACCTCGACACCGGCCGCGACGAGCGCGAACCCGGCGAGCGGCGGCACCGAAGCCTCCACCACGCGCACCGCGACCGAGCCCGCGTTCGCCTCGCAACCCGCGAGCGCGGAAGGCCTCGCGGCGGCGATCGCGACCGTGCGCGCGCACGGCTTCACGCCGGTCAACACCTCCGACTACCACCCCTCGCAGACGCTGCGCGTGCTCATCGGCAGGCTCAGCGCCGCGGGCGACGGGTATTCGCAGCGCGCCTTCTTCTTCGTGGACGGGCGCTACATCGGGACCGACACGAGCGCGCCCAGCGCGACGCTGCGGGTCGTCGCGCAGGGCGACACCGAAGTAACGCTCGCCTACCCGCTCTACCGCCACGGCGATGCGATGTGCTGTGCGAGCGCGGGGGCCGCGCGCGTGCGCTTCCAGCTGAACAACGGCAAACTCGTCGCGCTCGACCCGATCCCGCCCGTCAACAGCGGCGGTGGCGGCGAATTCGCGAGCGAGGGCCGCCGCTAGCGCGGCGACGTCGCGGCGCCGCCCCGGCACGCGCGCCGATGCGCTCACCCGCGCCGTGCGCTCACGCGCGCGGTGTGGTCACGCGCGCCGCAGCAGCCGGCGCCAGAGGGGCGGGCGCCGCGGCTGCGAGTGACGCCACTCGTCGCGCAGCGGCAGCTCGCCGCGCGCGCGAGCCGCGAGCACGCACTCCGTGTGCGCGTGGCGCCGGCGCCGCGTGTCGCCTTCGGGCGCGATCAGCATATGCTCGCGCAGCGCGGGTAGATGATGACCACACAGAGGACAGCGATACGTCGCCGGCTTGCGGTTCGCCGCGCGTCGCACCGTCCACCACCGAGCCTGCGGAAGCTTCGCCACGAGGCCATTGTCGCGCCACTCACGCGAACGCTCGCCGCGGCGATGGCGATCGGCGTCGGCGTCGCGCTCGTGCGCGTGGAGATCGACCGCCGCAGCACGCGCGCGCGGCGCGAGCGCGAGCGCCACTTCGGCCTGCTCGCGGGCGAGGAGCTCGCGCAGGGGCTCAAGCGAATGGCGCTCGGGCAGCTCGAGCTCGCGATCGAGCAGCTGGAGCGGGCCGGCGCGACGATCCCACTCGCGCGCGCGGTGCACGAGACGCGCAAGGCGCTCAAGCGGCTGCGCGCGCTGCTAGTGCTTGTCGAGGACGAGCTCGGGCGCGAGCAGACGGCGCGCGAGCGCGAGCTGCTCCGCGACGCCGGGCAGCTCCTGGCCGGCGCACGCGATGCCGAGGTTCGCCTCACCACGCTCGACGGGCTGATCGCGGGCGCTCCGCGCAAGCTCGCGCACCGGCGCGGCGTCGTGCGGCTGCGCGCACAGCTCGCGGCCGAGCGCGACGCGAGCGCCGAGGACGCGCTGTCGGCGCAGACGCGCGAGCAGCTCCTGCTGGTGCTGCGCCAGATGCACGCGCGCGTGGCGGGGTGGACGCTTCGCGGCGCCGAGGGGATCACCGCGGTCGAGCCCGCCCTGCGGCGCCGCTACCGCCGCGGCCGCCGCGCGATCCCGCACAAGGTCCGCGGCGAGCGCCACCGCGCGCGCGCGTTTCACGAGTGGCGCAAACGCGTCAAGGACCTGCGCTACGAGGCGGAAATCCTCGAGCGCGCGCGCGACGGCGGCGCGCCCTCGCTGCCGGTCGCGCGGCGGCGGCGGAAGCGCGCCAAGACGAGCGGCGACGCCACGTACATCCGCGACATCGCGAAGAACGCGGACGAGCTCGGAGAAATGCTCGGCGAGGAGCACGACCTCGGCGTGCTCGCAGAGCGGATCCGCGGCGCGGGCGAGCGCGACGCGGTGCGAGTGCCCGCCGGCAGGCGCACGCGCCGCGCGCTGCTCAAGCTGATCGCCAAGCGGCGCAGGCAGATCCGCCGCGAGGCTCTGAAGATCGGCGGGAGCCTGTACGGTACCCGCCCCTCGCGCTACCTCGACCGCGTGCGACGCGCGTTCGCGCGCGCGCGCTGAGCGCGCCGGCCTACGCGACCTCGATGATCGTCAGCGAGCGCTCGCCTCTGGGCAGGGAGATCGTGACCTCGTCGCCGACGGAGCGGCCGAGCAGCGCGACCGCGACGGGCGATTCGACCGACAGGCGTCCCTGCGCGGGCGCGGCCTCGTGCGAGGAGACGATCTGCCAGCTGTGCTCGGCCCCGTCCTCGCCGCGCACGCGCACCGTCGCGCCGAACCCGACGACCTCGGCGACGTCGGCGCTCGAGCGCTCCTCGACGAGCACCGCCGCCGCGATGCGCTCGCGCAGGCGCGCGATCTTCGTCTCGAGGTGCGCCTGCTCGTTCTTCGCGTCGTGGTACTCCGCGTTCTCCTTCAGATCGCCCCACTCGCGCGCCGTCGAGATCCGCTCTGCGATCTGCCGACGGCCCTCGCCCTCGAGCTCCGCGAGTTCGTCCTCGAGCACGCGCAAACCGTCCGCGGTGATGAGGTTCGTCGCCTGTTGCGCCACTGCCGGAACCGTAGCGGGTGAGAGGGGCGCTCAGAAGTACGCGGCGGGCGGGGTCGCGAGCAGCGCGTAGATCTGCGCGATCGACGCCTGCACGAGCAGCTGCGCGCTCGGCGGCGAGCCGCCCAGGAACACGTTGCCGGCGCCGCGGTCGTACTGCCAGGCATAGTCGGCGTACGCCTGCGCGAGGCGCGCGCCGGGCGGGTCGTGCGTGACCGAGTCGAGGTACATGAGGTTGCGGAAGTACACCGAGGGGAAGAACGGGTTCTCGAGGTAAAGGCGCGCGGGCGTCAGGTATTCGAGGGCCGCGCGCGCCGTCTGGCGCGCCTGGAAGAGGTATTCGGCGTTGCCCGTCAACTGGTAGAGCAGCGTCCCCGCGCCGATCATCGTGCCCTGGTTGTAACTCCACACCGTCGCGTCGACGACGCCGTGGCGGATGTGGTCGGCGTAGAGCCAGCTCGGGAGCAGCAGGCACGAGCGCACCCACTTGTAGGCCTGCTGCGCGAACTGCAGGTACTGCGGGTTGTGCGTGTCGCGGTACAGCAGCAGCGCGAGCTCGGCGGCGGGCGCGGTCGTGACCGTGTTGCGGTCGCTGTTTTCGGCCTCGTTCGAGAACGGGATCCCGCCCGGGCACGGCAGCGCGGGGTTCGACTGCCAGCCCGCGATCTCGAACGCCATGATCCCCTCGGCGTACCCCAGCGGCCCGGGTTCGTGCGTGAGCTCGTACACCCGCACCATCTCGATCCCGACCCAGTCGTTGTCGTCGTAGTACTTCGTGCCCCCTGGGCCCGTGGGCGGCGCGGCGGTGGCGTCGAACGCGGGCAGCGAGCTCGTGTAGGTGCCTTCGGGCGCGCCCGAGTTGTCAGTGTCGAGGTAGGACTGCAGGCCGACCAGGCGCGCGGACAGTTCCCTGCGCAGCGTGCGAGCCAGCGCGGGCACGTGCGCGAGGCTCACCGTCGAGGCGAGCGCCTGGGAGAAGGGCCACAGATACGAGAACGGTTCGCCTGCGTACAGCCCGGAGCCCTGGATGTAGTAGTCGCGCTGCATCGCTTCGAAGGCGAGGTACGCGCGCAGCGCGTCGCCGTGAACGACCGGCCCGCGCGGCTTCGCGCGGCGGCGGCGCGAGACCTTGCGCCTGCTCGCCGCGTGTGCGCGCGCGGACGGAGCGCGCGGGCGCGAGTTTTCGGCGGGATAGCTCGACGCGGGAGTACGTGCGCGCAGGTGGGTCGCGCTCGCGCTCGCGGGCAGCGCCGCCGGCAGCAGCGCTGCGATGACGAACGCGACGCAAGGCCGGCGGATGGGCATGGTGCGGCTCATCTAGAGTCAGCCTCCACAAACAGCTATGCGGTCGATTCGATTTGGTACGCGCGCTCCTGCGCGCATCAGCCTCTCTCGGTGCCGCGCGTCGGACGCGTGAGCCGGCCTGCGGATAGCTCACCGCGACGTCAGGACTTCGACTACACCGCGGTCGGACACGTGACCATCGACGTTCTGGCCGATGGATCGCGCCGCCCCGGCGGGGGCGCATTTTACAGCGCGCTGCAGGCCGCCCGCCTCGGTCAGCGCACGCTCGTCATAACCCGCGGCGTCCCCGCGGAGATCGAGGCGATGATGCGCCCGTTCGCGCACGAGCTCACGCTGCGGGTGCTCCCCGCGCGGTCCACGACAACCCTCGAGACCGTTTCCGGCGGCCAGCGTCTGCTCGCGTGGGCGGGTCCCGTCGGCGTCCCGGACGCGCTCGACACGAACGTGCTCCACCTCGCGCCCGTCGCACACGAGACGGCGTCGCGGTGGCGCGGGCGCGCGGACTTCGTCGGCCTCACCGCACAGGGGCTCGTGCGCGCGTGGGCGCACGAGGGCGCCATGCTCGAGCGGCGCGAGCTCGAGCCACGCGACGTTCCCGAGCGTTGCGACGCGGTCGTCGTCTCCGAGCAGGAGCGCGCGAGCGCCGCCGCAGTCGAGCGCGAGCTCGAGACGCTCGTCGCGGTCACGCGCGGCGATCGGCCGACGATCGTCGCGGCACCGGGCGCACGGCCGTTCGAGCTGCACGTGCCGCCGCACGACGCGGTGCGCGACGACGTCGGCGCGGGCGACGTGTTCGCCGCCGCGCTCTTCACCGCGCTCGCGCGCGGCGAGGGCGCACGCGCGGCGGTCACCCTCGCACACGCGGCCGCCGCGGTGCGGATCGCGGGCGATGGCGCCGCGGCGATCGGCGACGCGGCCGCGATCGACGCGCAGCTGGGCGCGCGCTGGTGAGCGCGTGCTATTCGGCCGCGCGCGCGATCACCGGCGCCAGCGCGCTCGCGGTTAGCTGCGCACCGCTCGCGCACAGGTGCGCCGCGAGCATCACGCTCCCCGCGACCGGCGGCGTGTCGACGACGGTCACGGCGGCGTTAGCCGCCCTCTCCCCCACACACTCGCGCAGCGGGCCGACGAACACCTCGCCGGCGTGGAAGGCGCTCCCGATCAGGCCCACGGGGAAGGGCTCGCCGGCGTCCTCGTCGAGTCCCGTTTCGCGGATCACCGCCGCGATCTGCCCGCCCAGCTCGCGCGCCGCGCGCGCGTAGAGCTCGCGCGCGTCGGGCTCCCCGCGCGCCGCGAGCGTGGCGGCGACGCGGGCGAACGCCGCGATGTCGGCCTTGCTGAGCGGCTTCGAGTACGCCTGCGCCGCGAGCGCCTCGACACTCGGGGTGCCGAAGAACGCGACCGCCTCGTCGCTGAATGCCGAGCGCGGTCCCGTGCCGTCGCGATCGCGCAGCGCGAGCTTGATCGACTCCGCGCCGATCCAGTAGCCGCTGCCCTCGTCGCCGAGCAGGTGCCCCCACCCGCCGGCGCGCCACGCACGACCGTCGCGCCCGACGCCGAAGACGTTCGACCCCGTCCCCGAGATCACGCCGACGCCCGGGCGGGCGTCCGTCGCCGAAGCCCACGCGGCGACGACGTCGTTGACGACGATCCAGTCGCCGCGCACGGCACGAACGTGGCGGTCGAGGTTGTCGGTGTCCGTGCCCGCAACCGCGAGCACCGACCGCGCGATCTGCCCGAGCTCGAGGCCCGCGCGCGCGATCGCCGCGTCCGCGACCG
>DATBCA010000211.1:0-2737 GCA_036270715.1 Solirubrobacteraceae bacterium | reverse complement strand
GGCCGTGAGCCTTACTTGGGAGAGCGGCCCGGGCCCGATCGGGCAGCCGCTATTCGGGTCGACGCGGCAGATGCTCGAGCTGGTCGGCTATTTCTACGGGCTGGGAGCGCTGATCGTCGCGCTTGCCGCGTTCGCGATCGGGCGCTTCGCCGCGCCGGCCGCCGTCGCGCGCGAGGCACCGACCGCTCCGACCGGCGCGGAAAAACCGATGCCCGCCGCTGCGGGCGGTCCGCCAGCGGCCGCGGGGTCGGACGCGACCCACGGCGCTGGGGTTGCCCGACGCCGCCGGCTACCGTTCCTGCGTCGCGGAGGAGTCGCGCGCGGATCAGCGCGCGGAGCGCAGACGCCGGCGCGCTCGGACTCCGAAACTCCGGCTCGCTAAGCGCCGTCCGGGAGGGGCGCGGCTCCCGCGGCGCCCGTCTGCGCCGCCCGCGTTCCACGGAACGGTCAGCGCTACAGCGCCGCGCGCTCGCCGCGCGCGCCCGGCGAGACCTCGTGACCGCGCGCGGCGTACAGCTCGGCGAGCTCCAGCTGCAGGTTTCGCGGCTCCTCGCCGGGGCCCGGCACGCGCCTGCGCCACGCGCCTTCGGCGTCGAGCTCCCAGGAGTTCTGGTTGTCGGCGAAGGCGCGTTCGAGCGTGTCGAGCAGCTCGGCGCGCGCATCGGGCGCCGAGACCGGGACGGCGAGCTCGACGCGATGGTCGAGGTTGCGCGGCATCAGGTCGGCGGAGGAGATGAAGACCTCATGCTCGCCGCCGCGTTCGAAGGCGTACACGCGCGAGTGCTCGAGCAGGCGCCCGACGATCGAGACCACGCGGATGTTCTCGGACACGCCGGGCACTCCCGGACGCAGGCAGCAGATCCCGCGCACGTTGAGGTCCACGCTCACGCCCGCCTGCGAGGCGGCATACAGCGCACGGATGCAGCGCCCGTCGACTAGCGCGTTCATCTTCATCGCGATCCGTGCCGGCTCCTCGGGCGAGTGCGCCGCGATCGTGCGCTCGATCTGCTCGATGATCCCATCGCGCAGCTGGTTGGGCGCCGTAAGCACCTTGCGGTAGTGCAGCGGCCGGCCGTAGCCCGTGAGGTAGTTGAACATGTCGGCGACGTCCGCGCCGATCTGCTCGTCGCACGTGAACAGGCCGAAGTCGGTGTACAGGCGCGCGGTCGCTGAGTGGTAGTTGCCGGTGCCGATATGCACGTAGTGGCGCACGCCGTCGCCCTCGCGGCGCACGACCAGCACGCACTTGGCGTGAGTCTTCAGCGCCGGCTGCCCGTAGACGACGTGCACGCCCGCCTCCTCGAGCGCCTTCGCCCAATGGATGTTCATGCCCTCGTCGAAGCGCGCCTTCAGCTCGACCAGCGCGACCGCCTGCTTACCGCGCTCCGTCGCGTTGATCAGCGCCGGGACCAGCGGGGAGTCGTCGCTCGTGCGGTAGACGGTCTGCTTGATCGCGAGCACGTTGGGGTCGGCGACGGCTTGCTCGACGAAGCGCTCGACGGACGTGACAAACGAGACGTAGGGGTGGTGGACGAGCAGGTCGCCTTCGCGCATCGTCGCAAACACGTCCACGCGCTCGTCTTCGTGGCGGATCAGGCGCGGGTGCGTGATCGCCGGGAGCGGCTTTTCGCGCAGCTCGGCGTGCCCGGGCAGGCGCACCAGCTGCCATAGCGCGCCCATGTCGAGGAGGCCGTCGATCGGGTACACGTCCTGCTCGCGCACGCCGAGCAGTTCGGTCAGCTCGCTCAGCAGCGGCGGCGGGCAGTGCGCGCCGACCTCCACCCGCACGATCTCGCCGAAGCGCCGGCGGCGCAGCTCGTCCTCGACCGCTTGCAGCAGGTCGGCCGCGTCGTCGGAGACCTCGAGATCGGCGTCGCGAGTGACGCGGAAGACGTCGTAGTCGACGATTTCCATCCCCGGGAAGAGGGCGTCGAGGTGGTGGGCGATGACGTCCTCGAGCGCCACCAGCACCGTCGGCTCCCCCGGCTGCCTGTCCAGGGCGACGAAGCGCGGCAGGATCTCGGTGGGGACCTTCACGCGCGCGAACACCGTCACCTCCGACAGCGGGTCGCGTACGCGCACGGCGAGGCTCAACGAGAGGTTCGAGATGTAGGGAAACGGCCGCCCCGGCGCGACCGCAAGCGGCGTCAGGGCGGGAAAGATCGCGCGCTGGAAGTGGGCGGCGAGCTGCGCCCGCTGCTGATCGTCGAGGTCACCGACGCTCACGAGCTCGATCCCGTTGTCGGCCAGCTCGCCGCGCAGCGTTCCTTCGAAGCAGTTGGTCAGGCGCGTTCCCAGCGAGAGCACGCGCGCGCGGATCAGCGCGATCGTCTCCGCGGGCGCGCGGCCGTCCTGGCTGGAGCTCACCACGCCCGCGTCGATCTGGTCGTGCAGGCCCGCCACGCGGACCATGTAGAACTCGTCGAGGTTGGTCGTATATATCGCGCAGAACTTCACGCGCTCGAGCAGCGGCACGCGCGCGTCCTCGGCGAGCTGGAGCACGCGGTCGTTGAAGTCGAGCCACGAGAGCTCACGGTTGAAGTACAGCGAGGGGTCGTCGGTCGACACGTCGGGCGCGACCGCGACGGGCGAGCGCTCGAGGCCGCCGTTGTGACTGAGAGCCTCCATCTTGCGCCCTCCACGCTACACGCTCGCGCGCGTTTTGCCGACACGCTGGAGCTCGCGCGCGCAGCCGCCGCGATCGCCGGCCGGCGTCACCCGTGGCTCGAATTTGCAG
>DATBCA010000210.1:0-2900 GCA_036270715.1 Solirubrobacteraceae bacterium | reverse complement strand
CGGACACGCTCGTCGCGGACACGGCCGACGACCCATCCGAACCGCCGGCCGCCCCGCAGACCCAGCCCGAAGCGCCACCGCCAGCGCCCGCCGAACCACCGAAGGGCGGCGAACCGACGGCGCCCGCGGGTGGCGAGCCGGGCGAGGTCAGGACCTCCTGCGCCGCGACGACGCAGACGAGCGAACAGAAACCGTGCGACGAGTAGCGCGAGCGCGGCGCAAGAGCCCCGCTCCTAGCGCCGTCAGCGTCAGCCGCAGCCGGTGTTGTTGCCGCAGCTAGAGCACGTGTAGCACGAGCCGGTCCGCTGCATCATCCCACCGCACTGGCCGCAAGCCGGGCCGAGGTCGAGGCCCCTGAGCTTCGCGGGGATGACAGGCGGTGAGTCCGTGAACGCAGCTGCCGCCGGGCCGGCTGCCGCCGACCCGCCCGCGGATGCGCTCGGACCGCGGTTTGCACCGCCATTGCCGCCATTGGCCTCGGGAGCGTCCTCGGCCTCGCTCTCGCCCGCGGGGCCCGCGGTGTCGGAGGAGCTGACCGACTGAGCGGCCGCGCGCGCGGCCTGTCGAGCGCGGACCTCCGCGGTGAGGATGCCGAGTTCCTCCTGCGCGTCCGTGTCGAGGAAGCGCGAGGCGAGCCAGCGCATGATGTAGTCGGGCATCGACTTCGCGAACGGAATCTCGGGGTTCGTCGTGATCCCCTCCGGGTCAAAGCGCATGTAGCTGAACTTCTGCACGAGCGTCTCGAGCGGGACGCCGTACTGGAGCGCGATCGAGATCGCGGTCGCGAACGAGTTCATCATCCCGCGCAGCGTCGATCCCTCCTTGCCGATGTCTGTGAGGAAGATCTCGCCGACCGTTCCGTCCTCGTACATGCCCGCGGTGATGTAGCCCTCGTGGCCCGCGATGCTGAACTTGTGCGTGATCGACTGGCGCTCGCGCGGCATGCGCTTGCGTCGTGGGCCAGCCTCCTCGAGCGCGCGGCTGACAGCCTGCTCGACGATGCCGTCGATTATCGCCGAGGTCGGCTCGTCGACGCCGCCCTGCGCCTCCGTGCGCAGCGCCTGCGCTGTCTTCGAGCCGTCGCGGTAGATCGCCAGCGCCTTGATGCCGAGGTTCCACGCCTGCTTGTAGGCATCCGCGATGTCCTCGACGGTGGCTTCCTGCGGCACGTTCACCGTCTTCGAGATCGCGCCCGAGATGAACGGCTGTACCGCGCCCATCATCTTCAAGTGGCCCATGTGTGAGATCGCCCGCTCGCCCACCGCGACGTCGAACACCGGCAGATGCTCCTCGCGCATCCCAGGCGCGCCGACGATCGTTCCGTGCTCGGCGAGGTGCGCCTCGATCTGCTCGACCTGGTGCTCTGAGTAGCCGAGCGTCCGCAGCGCGAGCGGCACCGTGCGGTTGATGATCGTCATCTGGCCGCCGCCGACGAGCTCCTTGAACTTGACGAGCGAGAAGTCCGGCTCGATGCCCGTGGTATCGCAGTCGAGGAGGAACGAAATCGTGCCCGTAGGTGCAAGGACACTCGCCTGCGCGTTGCGATAGCCGTGCATTTCGCCAAGCTCCACCGCCTCGTCCCACGAGCGCCCGGCTGCCACGAGCAGATCCTCGTCGTTGCAGTGGGCCTCGGGAATCGCGTATGCGGCGTCGCGGTGCATGCGCATGACCGCGTTGTGCGGCTCGCGATTCTCCGCGTAGCGCTCGTACGGGCTGAGGGCGGCTGCGATCTCCGCAGAGCGGCGATAAGCACGGCCCGTCATCAGCGCCGTTATCGCCGCGGCTGTCGCGCGACCCGTATCCGAGTCGTAAGGCATGCCGTCGGCCATCAGGTATGCACCGAGATTGGCGTAGCCGAGGCCGAGCTGGCGGAATGCGCGCGCGTTCGTTGCGATCTCGTCTGTCGGATAGCTCGCCGGCGTGACGAGGATCTCCTGCGCGAGCAGCATCACGTCGATCGCGTGCTCGAACGCCGCGACGTCGAATGCGCCGTCAGCCGTACGGAACTTCATCAGGTTGAGTGATGCGAGATTGCACGCCGAGTCGTCGACGTGCATGTACTCACTGCAGGGATTAGACGCGTTGATCCGTCCGCTGTTCGGGCATGTGTGCCAGCGGTTGATCGTCGTGTCGTACTGAACGCCGGGGTCCGCGCAGCGCCACGCCGCCTGCGCGATCTCGTCCATCAGCTCGCGCGCACGCAACGGCTCGCCGATCGGCTCGCCGGTCGTGCGCGCGATGAGGCGCCACTCGCCGTCCTCCTCGACCGCCCGCATGAACTCGTCCGTCACGCGCACAGAGTTGTTCGCGTTCTGGTACTGGATCGAGAAGAAACCCTCGCCGTCGATCGACATGTCGAAGCCCGCGTCGCGCAACGCCTGCGCCTTGTCCTCCTCTTTGGCCTTGCACCAGACGAAGTCCTTGATGTCCGGGTGGTCGACGTCGAGCACGACCATCTTTGCCGCGCGCCGCGTCTTGCCCCCCGACTTGATCGTCCCCGCCCACGAGTCAGCGCCGCGCATGAACGACACCGGGCCCGACGCCGTACCGCCCTTCGCGAGCGGCTCTTTCGACGAGCGGATGTTCGAGAGGTTGATGCCCGAGCCCGATCCGCCCCTGAAGATCATCCCCTCCTTGGTGTTCCAGTCGAGGATCGACTCCATCGTGTCCTTCACACTGAGGATGAAGCACGCACTGCATTGCGGGTGCTCCTCGAAGCCTACGTTGAACCACACCGGCGAGTTGAACGCGGCCATCTGGTGGAGGAGGATGTGCGTGAGCTCGTGCTCGAATGCCTCCGCGTCATCGCCCGTCGCGAAGTAGCCGCCCTCGCGCCCCCACTGCGCGATCGTCCCCGCGACGCGCGCGATCATCTGCTTGACCGAGTGCTCGCGAGCTGG
>DATBCA010000209.1:0-5512 GCA_036270715.1 Solirubrobacteraceae bacterium | reverse complement strand
TGAGGAGTCGGCGATGCACGATCTCGGGGAGCGGGTGCGAGCGCTCCTCGAGTTGGGCGACCGGGCCGAATGGGAGAAGGCGATGAAGGCCGTCGGGCTGCAGGGGTAAGCGGTGTCGCAGCAGAATGTGGAGATCGTGCTCCGTGGCGTTGCCGCGATGAATCGGGTAGACCCGGACGCCTTCAACGCTTTGTGTGATGCTCGGTTCGAGATGCGCCTGGTGGGTGTGGTGGGCGAGCCCGTACGCTACGTGGGAGCAGACGGCGTGCTCCAGTTCTTCCGCGACATGAGTGAGAGTTGGGCGGACTGGGGGTTCGAGGTCGAAGAGGCGCGCGATCTTGACGAGCACGTCCTGATCACGGGCAGACAGCGCGGACGCGGGCGTGTCAGCGGTGTCGAGGTCGACTCTCCGCGAGCTTGCGTCGTCGCAGTCCGCAACGGGGCGGTGACCGAACTCCGTTATTTCATTGACCCCGCCGACGCCCTCAAAGCCGTCGGGCTCCAGGAGTAGCGGTGTCGCAGAACGTGGAAGTGGTGCGGCGAGGCTGGGAGCACTTCTTCGCGACCGGCGAGCCCCTTGACGAGATCGCGGCTCCTGACTTCGTCTGGGACCTGTCGACCTTCCGCGGGTGGCCCGAGCAGCAGCTGTATCGAGGCACAGACGGTACTCGTGCGTTCCTGCGTGACTGGGTCGGAGCGTTCGATGACTGGAGCATCGAGGTGGAGGCGATGCACGACGCCGGCGACAAGGTCGTGTGCGTCTGTCGCCAGCGTGGTCGATCCAAGCTGACGGGGCCAGAGGTCGACATGCAACTCGCGCAGGTCTTCACCCTCCGCGACGGCCTGGAGACGCGCATGGAGATGTACGCCGACCCGGCCGAAGCCCTGAAAGCCGCGGGGCTGGAGGAGTAGCACGCTCTCCTACGCGTAAAGCCTCGACGGGATTAGTCTCGGAGATTCGGCGACGCAGGAGCGCGCATATAGTCGGCCGAACAATTCCCAACCGGCAGGAGGATCGAGATGGCGTTCGTGATGATCAACTTCGAGGTGGACGACTACGACACGTGGAAGTCGATGTTCGACGCGGACCCGGCGGGCCGCAGGCAGTCGGCCAAGGGTCATCAGATCTTCCGCGCCACCGACAACCCGAACCAGGTGTTCATCGGCACCGAGTTCGCATCCGTGGATGACGCGAAGGCGTTTCGCGAGCGGCTGCTCGCATCCGGCGCGCTCGACAACGTGAGCGTGATCAACGTGCAGCCGACCGTCACCGAGTTGGCGGACGCCGCAACCTATTAGCCTGACTCACGGCCCCTCCAGGGGCCGGATGAGTCCCTCATCTTGCGCGCGCCGGCTCGCCTCTCCGCCGGGCCACGCGACCAGGCGAAGGGCTAGGATGTCGTTGCGGGAGCAACGACGATCGCGGGGGAAATGGACGGCTTCGACTTCGACTGGCTGGTGATCGGCTCTGGATTCGGCGGCAGCGTGTCCGCGCTGCGCCTCGCCGAGAAGGGCTACACCGTGGGCGTGCTGGAGTCCGGCCGTCGCTTCGCCGACGACGAGCTGCCGAGCTCGACCGCGGACCTGCGGCGCTACTTCTGGAACCCGAAGCTCGGCATGAAGGGCATCTTCCGGCTGACGACCTTCCGGCACGTGTCGGTCGTCTCGGGCTGCGGCGTCGGCGGCGGCAGCCTCGGGTACGCGTGCACGCTGTACGCGCCGCCGAAGGCCTTCTACGCGGACCCCCAGTGGGCGCAGCTCGAGGACTGGGAGAGCGCGCTCGCGCCGCACTACGAGGAGGCGCAGCGGATGCTCGGAGTCGTGCAGAACCCGCACGACGACCACGTCGACGGCCTGCTGCGCGAGCTCGGCGAGGAGCTCGGCGTTGGCGCGAGCTACAAGAAGACGCCCGTCGGGATCTTCTTCGGCGACCCCGGCAGCACGGTCAGCGACCCGTACTTCGACGGCGAGGGGCCCGAGCGGACGGGCTGTCGGCTGTGCGGGCGCTGCATGGTCGGCTGCCCGCACGGCGCGAAGAACACGCTCGTGAAGAACTACCTGTACTTCGCCGAGCGGAGCGGCGCGCGCGTGATGCCCGAACGCACGGTCGTCGACGTCAAGCCGCTCGGCGACGGCAGCGGCGCGGACGGCTACGCGGTCGTGAGCGAGCGCTCGGGCGCGTGGGTGCGCAGGCGACGTGAGACGCTGCGGGCGCGCGGCGTGATCTTCGCGGCGGGCGCGCTCGGGACCAACAAGCTGCTCGCGCGCTGCCGCGAGCGCGGCTCGCTGGGACGGATCTCCACGCGCCTCGGCGAGCTCGTGCGCACGAACTCGGAGTCGATACTCACCGTCACGGTCCCCGCGGACTACCCGCACGATCTCATCAAACGCGTCGCGATCACCTCATCCATCTATCCCGACGCGAGCACGCACATCGAGACGGTCACCTACGGCGACGCGGGCAACTCGATGCACCGGCTGTACACGATGATGGTCGGCGACGGCACGCGCGCGACCCGGCCGCTGAAGTGGCTCGCGCAGGTCGTCGCGCACCCGATTCGCTTCCTGAAGGTGCTCTTCCCCCGCCACTGGTCGCGGCGCACGATCATCCTGCTGGTGATGCAGACGCTCGACAACGCGATCGCCCTGCGCCCGCGCAAGGGTCCCTTCGGGGCCTTCTGGCTGACCACCGAACAGGATCCCGAGAAGCCCAACCCGACGTTCATCCCGATCGCGAACCAAGCCGCGGAATGGTTCGCCCACCGCACCGGCGGCGTCGCGCAGAGCTCGCTGACGGAGGCGCTGTTCAACATTCCGACGACCGCGCACATCCTCGGTGGCGCGGTCATCGCGGCGGACCCCGAGCGCGGCGTCGTCGACGCCCGCCAGCGCGTCTTCGGCTACGAGAACCTGCTCGTCTGCGACGGCGCCGCCGTGCCGGCAAACGTAGGCGTGAACCCCTCGCTGACGATCACGGCGCTCGCCGAGCACGCGATGAGCCACGTGCCCGCCGCGCACGCGCCCGCGCGCAACGGCGCGAGCGCGCAGCCGGCCGCCGTCTCCTCGGCGGATCCCGCGGGCGCGGCCGCGTAGCCCAGCGGTCGCGTCAGCGGCGTTCGCGCTTCGCGCGCGGCCGTTCGCGCGGTTAGCGAGCGCCGCCGGCCATCGCCGGCAGGATCACGAGCACGTCGCGCTCGCCGACAGCGGTGTCGAGGCCGTCGAGCACGCGCACGTCTTCGTCGTTGAGGTAGACGTTCACGTAGCGGTTGAGCGCGCCGTCGGCCGAGAACAGCTGCGCCGCGGTCGCGGGGTGGTTGGCCGCGAGGTCGCGCAGGACCTCGCCCACGTTCGCCCCGGTGCCCGCGACCTCCTTCTCACCGCCCACCGACGCGCGCAGCACCGGTGGGATCTTGATCGTGGCCATCGCGTCGGCCAGCCTAGCGGGTCGGCCGACCGCTAGCCGGCCGCGGCGCAGAAGGCCTCGTAGTCCGGAAACACCCCGAGCTCGTCGTCGCTGATGTCCTCCGGCGCGCGCGAGCAGATCGGGCACTCGGGATCGCGCTTGACCTTGACCTCGGTGAGCGTCGCGGCGAGCGCGTCGTACAGCAGCAGGCGTCCGATCGCGGGCTCGCCGATGCCGACGACCAGCTTCACGACCTCCGTCGCCTGGAGCAGGCCCATCGTCCCGGGCAGGACCCCGAGGACGCCGTTGGCGCCGCAGGAGGGCGCGAGCTCGGCGGGCGGCGGCTCGCGGAAGAGGCAGCGGTAGCACGGGCCCTCGTAGGGCTTGAACACCGACAGCTGGCCGTCGAAGCCGAGGATCGAAGCGGACACGACGGGGATCTTCAGGCGCACGCTCGCGTCGTTGAGCAGGTAGCGCGTGGGGAAGTTGTCGACGCCGTCGACGATCACGTCGTAGTCCTTGATGATCTCGACGATGTTCGACGCGTCGATGCGCACGGGGTACTTGACCACCTCGACGTCGGGGTTGAGCGCGTGGATCGACTCCTCGGCGGAGTCGACCTTCGGGATGCCGATGCGCTGCGTGCTGTGAATCACCTGGCGCTGGAGGTTGGAGAGGTCGACGTCGTCGTTGTCGACGATCCCGAGCGTGCCGACGCCCGCAGCCGCGAGGTAGAGCGCGGTCGGCGAGCCGAGCCCGCCGGCGCCGAGCAGCAGCACCTTCGCGTCGAGCAGCTTCTGCTGGCCCTCGGCGCCGATCTCGGGGATGAGCAGGTGGCGCGAGTAGCGCTCGCGCTGCTCGGCGGAGAGCGCGCGCGGGATCTCGACGGCGTAGCCGCGGTCCTTCCACAGCGTGATCCCGCCGGTCATCGAGCGCACGTGCTCGTAGCCGAGGTCCTGCTTGAGCGTGCGCGCGGCGTACGCCGAGCGGTTGCCCGACTCGCAGTAGAGGATCAGCTCGGCGGCGCGGTCGGGTACGAGCATGTCGATGCGCGACTCGAGGTGCCCGCGCGGGATGCTCGTCGCTCCCGGGAGATGACCGGTGGCAAACTCTTCGCTTCCGCGAACGTCGATGATCGTCACGCCCTCATCGCGCAGCTCGTTGACCTCCGAGGGGTCGACCTCGTCGATCTGGCTCTTTATGCGGCGCAGCAGCTCCGCCCCAGACGTCCTCGTCCGCTCCGCTTCAGACGTGCTCATCCGAAAACTCCTAAACCACGGTCGGGATTTACTAACTTCATTTAGTGTAGCGCGCCGATTGCGGCGCGCCGGCGCAGTTTGGCGGCTTATCCGCCATCGCGCGCGCGCCGGCGGTCGCGCCCTCGCGGCGGGCCTTTCGTGCGCGCTGCTGGCCCTCTCGCCGGCCTCGTGCGGGGGGTCGAGCAGCACCTCGACGCCAACTGCCGGGGGCGACGCGGAAAGCGCGCACGCGGGCGCGTTCGTGGGCGCGCCGGTCCCGCCTGCGCCGCCGCACGACTTCACCCTCACCGACGCCCACGGGCGCACGGTGTCGACGCGGGAATACCGCGGCCGGGTCGTCGTGCTCGCGTTCCTCGGCACGCGCTGCGGCGCGCCGTGCATCGTCGTCGCCGACCAGATCCGCGGCGCGCTCGACCAGCTCGCCGAGCCGGTGCCGGTGCTCGTCGTGACCGTCGATCCGGCCGCGGACACGCGCGCGGCGATCGCTCGCTTCCTCGCGCGCGTCTCGCTGACGGGCCGCGTGCGTTATCTGACGGGGTCGCGCGCAGCGCTGCACGCGGCGTGGCGCGCCTACAGCGTGCCTGCGCCCGCGCGCGGCGCAGCAATCTTCGAACGCTTCGCGCCCGTCTTCCTGCTCGACCGCGCCGGCCGCGCGCGCGTGGAGTACGCGCTCGAAGGCCTCACCCCCGAGGCGCTCGCGCACGACATCGGCGTGCTCCAAAGCGGCTGATATCCTAGCGCCGCGGTAGGTATTTGGAACGATGATGTTCTCCACAAAGACGGAGTACGGGGTGCGCGTGATGGTCGAGCTCGCGCGGCGCTCGGGTGAGGACCCGGTGCCGCTGGCCGA
>DATBCA010000208.1:0-1768 GCA_036270715.1 Solirubrobacteraceae bacterium | reverse complement strand
TCTTCGGGTGCGCTCGAGCGCACACGCTAGCGCGCGAACGTCTGTAGGGTTTCCACATGCCGTCGTTCCCTTACCAGGGCCAGCACATCTCCTACGAGGAATTCGGCGGCGGCCCCGCGGCGGTGACCGCGCGAGGCGACCGCGGCCGCACCGCGCGCAGCGCGCCCGCTCGCGCGCGCCCGCTGATCCTCGTACACGGCCTGCTGCTGAGTGGCGAGATGCACCGCCCGCTCGCTGAGGCGCTGGCCGCGCGCGGCAACCGCGTGATCACGATCGACCTGCTCGGCCACGGCGCGTCGGACCGCCCGCGCGACATGTGGCACTACTCGATGCAGATGTTCGCGCAGCAGGTGATCGCCCTGATGGACCATCTGGAGATCGAGCAGGCTGCGGTAATGGGCACGTCGCTTGGAGCGAACACCGCGCTGGAGATCGCCGCGTCGTACCCCGAGCGCCTGCGCGGGATCGTCATCGAGATGCCGGTGCTCGACAACGCGCTGCTGTGGAGCGCGCTCGCGTTCACCCCGCTGCTCGTCGCGCTGACGTTCGGCGAGCGCGGGATGCAGTTGCTCGCTCGTGGCGCGCGCGCGGTCCCGCGCGGCCTCGTTCCGCATTACGGCAACGTGATGCTCGACCTCATACGCCAGGAACCGGGACCCGGCGGCGCGGTTCTGCAGGGCCTGTTCTTCGGGCGCATCGCCCCGCATCGCAGCGAGCGCCGCACCTTCCAGACCCCCGCGCTGGTGCTCGGCCACCGGCGCGACCCCGTGCACCCGTTCTCGGACGCCGGCATGCTCGCCGAAGAGCTTCCGAACGGTCGGCTCGTCGAAGCCGACTCGATCGTCGAGCTGCGCGTCAGGCCCGAGCGGCTGACGAACGTGATCGCGGAATTCCTCGACGAGGTGTGGGCGGCGCCCACGAGCAAGCGTGCGGGCGCCAAACGCGCTCCGAAAAGCGCGCGGCGCGGTTAGCGCGGCGGGAACAGTTCGAGCTCGTCGATGACGACGTGCCCGGGCGCCTGAGGCGTGCCGATCGCCGATTCGGGCGCGCGCGAGATCCACAGGACGATGAAGCTGAACGCCTTCGTCGCGTCGCGCAGCTTGATCGTCGTGCTTTTCTTTTTGAGCACGAGCGCGTGGCTGAGCGACACCCACGCCGGGTCGGTGATCGATCCCGGAGGCGCGTGCCCGTTCGCGCCGTAGACCTGCACCGTCATCCCCGTAGTGGACGTGTAGAGCTTCGCGTCGGCGATCCGCCCCGGCGAGCGCAGGTCAATCACGAGGCCCTCGGCCATCTTCGGGGCGACCGCGGGGTCCACCTGCGCCGTCCAGCCGGTGGTGAGGTCGCCGTCGATTGCGAGGCTAGGGTCGCCGAAGTTGACCGCCGGATAGGAGTACGGGTTGTACGTCGACGCGGCGTTCGTGTCGAGTTCGATCGCGGGTGGAAGTTCGCTTGTCCGCGAACCGCCCGTCGTCGCCGGGGTGGTCGTCGTTTTGCTGGTCGTCGTGCCGGTGCTCGCCGGCGTCGTCGCGGTCTTGGGTGTCTGCGCCGCTTTCGGCGTCACCTGTTTGAGCGGGATCTTCGGCGGTTTGATGGCGCCAAGCCCGGGCGTGGGAGTGGCGCCCGCGGTCGTGCCGGGGAGCGCGCGCGAGCCAGGCGTCCCGGCGAGCCCCGCCGCGCCGGGAGTCGTGGCCGCGGGTGTCACGAGCGTACGCGCGAGCGTCGTCGCGGGCCGTTTCCCGTCCGAGCTTTTGCCCCACGCCGCGTA
>DATBCA010000207.1:0-1846 GCA_036270715.1 Solirubrobacteraceae bacterium | reverse complement strand
CCGCGACCAGCACCGCCGCGCCAGTCGCGAAGCGATCGGGCGCGAGCGAGGACGCGCCCGCTCCCGTCAGCGTGGGGATCACGAGCCCCACGCCGGCGCCCGTGATGACCATCCCGGGCAGGAAGCTCGCCGCGTAGTCGGGACGGTTGCCCGTGCGCGTGATGTACCAGACAGACCCCGCGGCGAACAAAATCGACCCGACCACGCCGGGGATGCGGTAGCCGACGCGCGCCCCCAGCCGCGCGGATGGGATGCTGAACAGCGTCGCCATCGCCGGCCCGGGAAACAGCATCAACCCCGCGGTCATCACGTCCTCGTGCCACACGCCCGTGAGGAAGAGGACGCCGGTGAGGAGCATCGCGCCGAAGCCCGCGAAGAACACCAGCGATGCGCCCACCGCCAGCCCGAAGCTGCGCACGCGCAGCATCGCGGGCTCGACCACCGGCGTCGGGTGACGCCCCGAGCGCAGCCAGATCGCGGGCAGGAGCACGAGCGAGCCGGCGATCAGCGCGATCACGCGCGGCGAGGACCAGCCCCATTCCTGCCCCTTGACGATCGCGACCACGAGCGCGCCCACCGCGAGGACCAGCGTCGCCGCGCCGAGCAGGTCCGGGCGCGCGCCCGACTCCTCGCGCCGCTCGCTCAGCGTGCGCGCGCCGAGCACGAGCGCGATCAGGCCGACGGGGATGTTGACGAGGAACACCAGGCGCCAGTCCGCCTGCACGAGCAGCCCGCCGAGCGGCGGCCCGGCCGCCGCGGCGATGCCGCCCATCGCCGCCCACAGCCCGATCGCGACGTGGCGCTCGTGCGGCGCGAACTCCGGCAGCACGAGGCCCAGCGAGGTCGGCAGCATCAGCGCGCCGCCGACCGCCTGCACGACGCGCGCGGCGATCAGCGCGCCGACGGACGGCGCGAGCGCGCACGCTGCGCTCGCGAACACGAACACCGCGAGCCCCGTCAGGAACACGCGCTTACGCCCGAACGCGTCCGCCCACCTGCCCGCCGGGACGAGCAGCGCCGCAAACACGATCGCGTAGGCGCTCAGGACCCACGAGAGCGAGCTCAGCGACGCGCCGCCGAAGTGGCGCGAGATCGACGGGAACGCGATGTTGACGATGAACAGGTCGAGACTCGACATGAAGATGCCGGCCGAGACGATCAGCGAGACGCGCCACTTGCGCGAGAGACCGCGCGACACCCGCGGCGCTTGAAGCGGGAGTGAAGGGAGCGAAGTCGGTTGCATGACGCTACGCACCCTAGCACAGAGGAGTTGCATGATGCAACTCGCTTCGATATCATCCGTCTACGAGATGCTTGGCAACGACTACGACAGCCAGATCTGCAGCATCGCCGGCGCGCTCGAGGTCGTCGGCGAGCGGTGGTCGCTTCTGATCGTCCGCGACGTCCTCCTCGGGCTGCGGCGCTTCGACGAGCTGCAGAGCAACCTGGGGATCGCTCGCAACGTCCTGCAGGTCCGCCTGCAGCGTCTGCTCGAGCACGGCGTGCTCGAAAAGCGCCGCTACCAGGAGCGTCCGGAGCGCTTCGAATACCTCCTCACCGAGAAGGGCCTCGAGCTGTGGCCCGCGATCGTCGCGCTGATGCAGTGGGGCGACCGCTACGCGCCGCCACCCGGCGGCCCTCCGGTCGTCCTCGAGCACAAGCGCTGCGGCGGGCGCCTCGACGCGCACCGTGTCTGCGAGTCGTGCGGAGCGCGCGTCGGCGTGCGCGAGGCGACCGCGCAGCCCGGGCCCGGCGCACCTCCCGAGCACCCCATCTTCCGCCGCGCCGCGAAGGCCGCGCGCGCGTCAGCCGGCGCCGGCGCCGCACCCGCGACGGCCTGAGCGCA
>DATBCA010000206.1:0-3475 GCA_036270715.1 Solirubrobacteraceae bacterium | reverse complement strand
CCGTTACTGGATTGGGCGCGCTCAGCGTCGTATACGTCGCCTTGACGGCGGCGCCCGACTTCAGCTGGATGACGGTCGGCGCGCTGAACCTGAGCGTTGGATTGGAGCGTTTCAGCCCGCTCAGCTCTGCGCTCACACCCGCGGTCGTGGGCGCGGCGCCGTTGGCGATGATTACTCGCACGATGTTGTTCTTGTCGGAGATCGTCGTGTTCGCACCACTTCCCTTCAGCGCCCATCCCTCGGGATACAGCATCGTGTAGCGCGGGCGCGCGCTCGTGTACGTGAGGAACACCTGGTTGTCGGGAATGTCGCCGGTCGCCGCGGACTTCGCCTCGGCGGAGAGAGCGTTCGGCGCTTCGGCGGGTGCGCTTCCGCTGGACGTGGTCGCGCCCGCGCTGTTCGAGGAGGTGCTCGGGCTGTTCGAGGAGGTGCTCGGGCTGGAGGAGGAGCCGCAGCCCTGCACCGCGAGCAGCGCGAGGCCGCAAACGGCCAACGGCGGGATCGTACGGCGCATGCGCCACTGATCCTAGGCGCGGCAGTGAACGCTTTCTAAATGTGAGCGTCTTCTCATCAGCTTCCGGCCGCGCGCCGGTAGCGCGCGACCGAGAGCGGCCCGAACACGGCGACGATCACCAGCGACCAGACGACGGCCCCCCACACGCTGTTGTGCGCGGGCGCACCGAGCCACAGGTGGCGCATCGCGTCGACGATGATCGTGAACGGGTTGACTTCCGCGAAGTCCCGCAGGCCCGCGGGCATCGAGGATACGGGGACGAACGCGGAGGAGATGAACGTCAACGGGAAGACGGCGATGAAGCCGATCGAGTTGACGGATTCGGGCGAAGAGGCGAGCAGGCCGAGAAACGCGAGGAACCACGAGAAGGCGTAGCCGAACAGCAACAGCAGCCCCACGCCGCCGGCTGCCTCGAGAAAGCCGGTGTGGAAGCGGAAGCCGATGATCACGCCGGTGACGACGAGGATGGCGATCGACAACGCGTTCGTCGCGACGTCCGCGAGCGTGCGACCGCCGAGCACCGCTCCGCGCGACATCGGCAGCGAGCGGAAACGATCGATCAGGCCCTTGCGCATGTCCTCGTTGAGGCCGAGCGCGGTCGCGAAGCCGGCGAAGGACGCGTTCTGGACGATGATCCCCGGGAGCAGGAAGTCGACGTAGCTGTAGCCCGGGGTCCTGATCGCGCCGCCGAACACGTAGCGGAACAGCAGCACGAACATGATCGGCTGGAGCGTGTAGCCGATGAGCAGTTCGGGGGCGCGCGGCAACCGCACGAGGTTGCGCTCGGCGATGATCAGCGTGTCGCTCACCGCTCGCGTCATGCCGCGCGCTCCTCGTCGCCCTCGGCATCCTCGGCCGCGACGTGCCCGGTGAGGGCGAGGAAGACGTCGTCGAGCGTCGGGCGGCGCATCGCCAGGTCGTCCACGCCGACGCCCGCGTCGCTGAGCCGCCGGACGGCCTCGACGATCGCGCCCCTGCGCTCGCGCACGCTCACGCACACGAGATTTCCGTCCGTCGACGGCTGCTCGTCGGACATTCCGGCGAGCGCCCCCGCGGCGAGCACCGGGTCGGCGCCGTCGTCGAGGCGGACCTCGAGGCGCTCGCGCCCGAGCCGGTCCTTGAGTTCGTCGGAGCTGCCCTCCGCGATCAGACGGCCGTGGTCGATGACGGCGATCGTGTCGGCGAGGCGGTACGCCTCGTCGAGATACTGCGTCGTCAGCAGCGCGGTCGTGCCGCCGGCGACGAGCCCCTCGATCACCTCCCACAGGCTCAGCCGGCTGCGCGGGTCGAGGCCCGTGGTCGGCTCGTCGAGGAACAGCACCGGCGGTTCGGCGACGAGCGCCGCGGCGAGGTCGAGGCGCCTGCGCATCCCGCCCGAGTAGGTCTTCGTCGGGCGGTCGCCCGCGTCGACGAGTTCGAAGCGCTCGAGCAGCTCGCGACCGCGAGCCTTCGCGGCGCGGCGGCCTTTGCCGTAGAGCCGCCCGACCATCGTGAGGTTCTCGAGGCCGGTGAGGTTTTCGTCCACCGCCGCGTACTGGCCGGCCAGCCCGATCCGCTCGCGCAGCGCTGCGGCGTCGCGCTGAACGTCGTAACCGAGCACGCGCGCGCTCCCGGCATCCGCGCGGATGAGCGTCGCGAGAACGCGCACGAGCGTCGTCTTGCCGGCGCCGTTCGGACCCAGCAAACCGAGCACCTGTCCCTGCGCGGCGACGAGGTCCAGTCCGTCGAGCGCGCGCACCTCGCCGTAGTGCTTCACGAGGCCGCTGACCTCGATCGCCGTCTCGCCGTTCATCGCGCTGCCCGCTTGCGACTCTGAGCGCGGCGGCTCTCGCGCAGGTACTCCTCGCGTAGCGACGGCAGCCGCCGCTCCCACCACGCGTAGATCGAATCCAGCTCGAGCAGTCGCGTGCGCCGCGCGGCGGGCTCGTCGGCCAGCGCGTCGAGGCCCAGCTTGAGCACGCGGCGCGGAGCCGTGAACTGGTCCGCGCGCCAGATGAACTCATCCCACGCCTCCGGCCGGGCGCTGAAACGGTCGAAGCGCTCGCCGCGGACCCGCACGCGCTCGATCAGGCCCATGCGCAGCAGCACGCGCGTCGCGGTGCTGATCGAGCCCTTACTCGCCTGCAGCGTGCGCGCGAGCTCGGCCGCGCTCTGCTCGGGGGGGTCGCACACGAGCAGCCAGCCGAGCACGCGCCCGACCATGCGCGGCGTTCCCGCCTCGAGCTCGAACTGCATGCCGAGCTCCTCGACGAAGCGCTCGCTCAGCGCTTGGTTCATTCTGTTCAGTCTATATTGAACGTTCAGACGGTGCGGTCACGTGCGAATCACAGGGCACGCGACAAGAGCGGCCGCGTGGCGTCGCCGGCCGGCTGCGCTCAGCAGCCCTGGGAGGGAGCGATGCCCGGCGCAGCTGTCACCGAGACTTCGCCGGCTCCCGGGAACGACGCGATGTTCAGCTGCGCGGCGCCGGGTTTGGAGATCGTCTTGCCCCCGGCGACCCGCACGGCGTAGCCGCTGGGGTAGCTGAGCTTCGGCGCGGCGATCTCGGTGATCGATCCGGCGCGGAACGACTGCGTTCCGTCCACCGATCGCGCGCTGTAGCGCGCGCTGAACGTGCGCGTTTCGCGGTTGAAGCTCCACGCGAGCGGCGTACCCGAGATCACCTGCGGGTAGGGCTCGACGAGCGCTTCGAGCGTGGTTGCGTGGAGGTTTTCGCCCTTCGGCGGCTTGCTCGCTTCCTGAACGATTCCCTGATCCTGACCGGCCGTCGTCGGGTCGTGGCAGAGGCAATACGCCCACTCGGCCCAGGGGACCATGTGCTGGTCGGCGAGAGCGACCATCGTCTGCAGGTCGGAGACGCTGCTGGTCGCGCCCCACTCGTCCATCAGCAGCGCATCGCGCGAGCCTTCGACGTATTTCACCGCGTTGTTCATCGTGATTTCGTGCGTTGGGCAACCACCG
>DATBCA010000205.1:0-3320 GCA_036270715.1 Solirubrobacteraceae bacterium | reverse complement strand
GCCGTCCCACATCCGGTGCGTCCCGCCGAAGCCGTGGAGCAGCACCAAGTTCTCGCGCACGCGCCAATCGTATGAGCACCGCCACAGACACATATGTCCTGCTCAGGGCCTTCGTCGACGAGCTCGCGCGCTGCGGCATGCGCGCCGCCTGCACCGCTCCCGGCTCGCGCTGCGCGCCGCTCGTGCTCACGCTCGCGCGCGAGCCGCGCGTGCGCTCCTACTCGCACGTGGACGAGCGCTGCGCGGGGTTCTTCGCGCTCGGCCTCGCGAAGGCCTCGGGGCTGCCCGTGGCCGTGGCGTGCACCTCGGGCACCGCTGCCGCCGAGCTGCTGCCGGCGGCGATCGAGGCGCACGAGGCGCGCGTCCCGCTGCTCTTGCTCACCGCCGACCGCCCGCCCGAGCTGCGCGACGTCGGCGCCGGCCAGGCGATCGACCAGCTCAAGCTGTACGGCGCCGCGGCGAAGTGGTTCTTCGAGGTCGGCACGCACGACGCGAGCGCGCGCTCGCTCGCGTGGATGCGCACGCTCGCGTGCCGCGCGTACGCGACCGCGCTGGAGGGACGACCCGGGGTCGTGCACCTCAACTTTCCCCTGCGCGAGCCGCTCGTTCCCCACGCGGACCTGCCGGGCGACATGACCGCGCGCGCTGACGGCAGCCCGTACGTCGCGCGCGTGCACGAGCCCGCGCGCGAGCCCCACGCGGAGGACCTGCGCGAGCTCGTCGCGAGCGCACGGCGCGGCGTGATCGTGATGGGGCGCGAAGAGCGTCTGCCGGCACACGGCGAGCGCTCCGTCTCCGAGCTCGCCGCCGAGCTCGCGAGCGCCGCCGGTTGGCCGCTGCTCGCCGACCCGCTCGCGCGCGCGCGCCGCGGCGACGCCGCGGTCGCGCACTACGACGCCGTGCTGCGCAGCGCACAGTTCCGCGAGCGCGTCGAGCCCGACCTCGTGCTGCGCCTCGGCGACCTGCCCACGTCGAATCCGCTGCGCGCGTGGCTCGCGGGCGTGCGCTCGGCGCGCCAGGTCGCACTCGACCCCGAGGGCGCGTGGCAGGACCCCGACTCGGTGCTCGCGCGGTCGTTCGCGCTCGACGCGCGCGCCGCGCTTTCAGCCGCGACCCGCTCCGCGGCGCGATCGGACGAGGACTGGCTGCAGACGTGGCGCAGCGCCGACGAGCGCGCCGCCGAGGCGATCCGCGCGGCGCTGCCGCCGGACGAGCTCTCCGAGCCGGCCGTCGCGGCCGAGCTCGGCGTGCTCCTCCCCGCCTGCGCGACGCTGTTCGTCTCCTCCTCGATGCCGGTGCGAGACATCGAGAGCTTCTGGCCGGTGCGCGAGGATCCGCCGCGCGTGCTCTGCAACCGCGGCGCCAACGGTATCGATGGCGTCGTCTCGAGCGCCTTCGGCGCCGCCGCCGCGGACGACCGGCCAAGCGTGCTCCTGATCGGCGACGTGGCGCTCGCGCACGATGTCGGCGGCCTGCTCGCCGCCAGCCGCCAGTCGCTCGCGCTCGCGATCGTGCTCCTCGACAACCTCGGGGGCGGCATCTTCGACTTTCTCCCCGTCGCCGGCGCGCAGATCGCGCGCGAGCCTGACGCGCACGCGCTTGGCGACGCCGGCCCGGAGTACGCGGGCGGCGCCGAAGACCTCTACACGCGGCACATCGCCACGCCCACCGGCCTCGACTTCGCGGCCGTCGCGGGCCTCTACGGCCTCGCCTACGAGCAGCCGCGCGACGTGCGCGAGTTCCGCGGCGCGCTCGAGCAGGCGCTCGCGGCGAACGGCACGACGCTGATCCACGTGCGCGGAGAGCGCGAGCGCAACGCGCAGCTGCACGAGCAGGTGTGGGCGGCGGTCGAGCGCGCGCTCTAGCGACTCTCGAGGCACCCTCAGCCCGCGAGCAGCGGGAGCAGCGCCGCGAGCTTGATCTCGGTCTCCGCGAGCTCGGCGGCGGGGTCGGCTTCGCGCACGATGCCGCCGCCGGCAAAGCAGCGCGCGACGGGCCCGCGCAGCAGCGCACAGCGCAACGCGACGCAGAACTCGCCGTCTCCGTTGGAGTCGACCCACCCGAGCGGCCCGAGGTACCACCCGCGGTCGAGGCCCTCGAGCGCGGGGATCAGCGGCGCGGCGCGCTCGAGCGGCTCGCCGCCGACCGCGGGCGTCGGGTGCATGAGCGCCGCGAGCTCGAGCGCGTCGAGCGGGCGCGACATCTGCGCGCGGATCGGCGTCGCGAGGTGCTGGATGTTCGCGATCTTCACGATCACCGGCTCCGGCGCCGCGGCGACCCAGATCGAGTGCGCGCGCAGCATCCGTTCGATCCGTCGCGCGACGATCGCGTGCTCCTCGCGGTAGGCCTCCTCGCGCAGCAGCTGCTCGCCCAGGTGCGCGTCGATCGCGGGGTCCGCGCTGCGGCGCATCGAGCCCGCGAGCGCGAGCGTCGAGACGCGATGCCCCTCGCGACGCAGCAGCAGCTCGGGGCTGGCCGCGACGAACGTCGCATCTCCGCGCCCGACGCAGAAGCAGAAACACGACGGGAACTCCTCGCGCAGGACCGACACGATCGCGGCGGGGTCGTGAGGCTGGGGCGCGTGCACGTGGACTTCGCGCGCGAGCACGATCTTCTCGAGCTCGCCCGCGCCGATCAGCTCGACCGCGCGCGCGACCGCCGCCTCGTAGTGCTCGGGCGGCATCGCGCTCACGACGCGCGAGGTGCCCGCGGGCGCCGGGTCGAGCAGCGGCAGAGGCCGCGCGACGAGCTCGTCCGCGCGCGCACACAGGCGCGCGAGCAGCTCCTCCTCGTCGTCGTCGGCGCTCGCGAGCGCGGCGAGCGTGATGCGCGCGACCACCGCGCCGTCGCGCTCGGCGCGTGCGAGCAGCACCTCGGGGACGACGAGCGAGGCGGGAGCGAAGCCCGCCCATTGCGGGGAGGAGGAGCCCTGGGGTGCGAACGCAAACCCTCCGAAGGCGACCGGCCCGCCACGACCCGCTGCCGCCCCCGCGTCCTCGACCGCGCGCGCGGAGAGCTCGCGCCACCTCCGCGCGACGTCCGCGAAGCGCTGCGGGCCCGCCGACTCGATCGCGACCGCCGCGCCGAGCCCCGCGAGCGCTCGCCGCCCGCGCTCGGGCTGCTCGAAGCAGAACCAGTGCTCGCCCTCGCGGCGCGAGGCGCACGCCACGGCGGTCGGGTCGACGTCTCCCGGAAGCGCGAGCGACAGCGTCGCGAGCGTCGGCCTGCCCGCGCGTCGCGCGCGGCGCAACGCCCGCCGCAGCACCGCACCGAGCCGCTCGCGCTCGCGCGCGCTCAGCGAGAACGGTGCGCCCGTGCCG
>DATBCA010000204.1:0-3327 GCA_036270715.1 Solirubrobacteraceae bacterium | reverse complement strand
AGCGCGCGCACCGGCAGCTCGCCGACGAGCGCGCCGTCGCGGTGAACGCGGATGAGCTCGCCGTCGGTGACCCGGCCGATGACCGCGCCGCTGAGGTCCCACTTCTCGCAGCACGCGAGCACCGCGCCTGTGTCGCGCGGCGCGACGACGCAGAGCATGCGCTCCTGCGACTCGGAGACCATGATCTCGAAGGGCTCCATGTCGGCCTCGCGCAGGGGCACCGCGGCGACGTCGACGTCGATGCCCACGCGGCCCTTGCTCGCCATCTCCGACGCCGACGAGGTGAGACCCGCGGCGCCGAGGTCCTGCAACGAGACGAGCAGCCCGCGGTCGAGGAGCTCGAGCGAGCACTCGAGCAGCTTCTTCTCCTCGAACGGGTCGCCGACCTGGACCGTCGGGCGCTTGTCCGCGCCCGCGACCCCCTCGCCCTCGCCGCCGCCGAGCTCGGCGGACGCGAGCACGGACGCGCCGCCGATGCCGTCGCGGCCGGTCGACGCACCGAACAGGACGAGCCCGTTGCCCGGCCCCGCCGCGGCGCTCCCCACGAGGCGCTCGATCGGCGCGAGGCCGAGCGCCATCGCGTTGATGAGGCAGTTGTGCTCGTAGGGCTCCTCGAAGTAGACCTCGCCGCCGACCGTCGGGACGCCGATCGAGTTGCCGTAGTGCGCGATCCCGCTGACGGCGCCGTCGAGCAGGTAGCGCGAGCGAGCGCTCGTGGGCTCGCCGAAGCGCAGGCTGTCGAGCACCGCGATCGGGCGCGCGCCGAGCGCGAAGATGTCGCGCACGATGCCGCCGACCCCCGTCGCCGCGCCCTGGAAGGGCTCGACGGCGCTGGGATGGTTGTGCGACTCGACCTTGAACGCGCACGCGAGGCCACCGCCGACGTCGACCGCGCCGGCGTTCTCGCCGGGGCCGACGACGACGTGCTCACCCTCGGTGGGGAGCGTGCGCAGGAGCTTGCGCGAATGCTTGTACGCGCAGTGCTCCGACCACATCAGCGAGTACATCGCGAGCTCGAGCACGTTCGGCGCGCGGCCGTGCTTCGCGCAGATGAGCTCGTACTCGGGCGCCGTCAGGCCCAGCGCGAGCGCGTCCTCGACGGTCGGCGTCGCCTCGGTCACGGTGTCAGGCAAGCGCCCCCTCCAGCGCCTGCGCCATCGAGCCCAGGATGCACAGCCCGTCGCTCGAGCCCCCGAGCAGCTCGTCGACGGCGTGCTCGGGGTGGGGCATCAGCCCGAACACGTTGCGCTGCTCGTTGCACACGCCCGCGATGTCGCGCAGCGAGCCGTTGAAGTTGTTTCCGGGCGCGTAGCGCAGCACGACCTGGCCCTCTGCGTCGAGCTCGTCGAGCGTGCGCTCGTCGGCGTAGAAGCGTCCGCTCGCGTGCTTCGCGGGGATGCTCAGGCGCTTGCCGGCCGATCTTGGCTCGGTCGCGCAAACGCGCGTGAACGGCGTGTCGGGGTTGACGACGAGTAGCTCGAGCTGGCGGCACGTGAAGCGCCGGTTCGCGTTGCCGAGCAGCGCGCCCGGCAGCAGCTGCGCCTCGCAGAGCACCTGAAAGCCGTTGCAGATCCCGAGCACCAGCCCGCCGTCGTGGGCGAAGGAGATCACCGACTCCATCACCGGCGAGAAGCGCGCGATCGCGCCCGCGCGCAGGTAGTCGCCGTAGGAGAAGCCGCCGGGCACGATGATCGCGTCGCTGGCGCGCAGGTCGCGCTCGCCGTGCCACAGCAGCTCGGCGTCGCCCACCATCCGCGCCGCAGCGAGTGCGTCGGCGTCGTCGCACGAGCCGGGGAACTGCAGGACGCCGAACTTCACGCGTGGTCCAGCAGCTGGATCTCGTAGTCCTCGACGAGCGGGTTCGCGAGCAGCCTCTCGCACATCGGCTCCAGCTGCGCGGGGTCCGGCACGTCGAGCTCTACCAGCCTGCCGACGTGCACGTTCGCGACTCCGTCGAACCCGAGCGCCGGGAGCGCGCGCTCGACGGCGACGCCCTGCGGGTCGAGGATCCCGGCCTTGGGCCGGATCAGCACGCGCGCCCTCACGCGCCCGTGCGCTCGAGCCACGCGCCGAACGGCTCGCCCGTGATCAGCTCGTACGCCTGCACATAGCGCTCGCGCGTGCCCGCGACGATCTCCGGCGGGATCGGCGGCGCGGGGGGCTTGCGATCCCAGCCGCTCGCCGTCGCCCAGTCGCGCACGTACTGCTTGTCGAAGCTCGGCTGGGGCCCGCCCACCGCGTAGCCCTCGGCGGGCCAGTAGCGCGAGGAATCGGGTGTCAGCACCTCATCGGCGAGCGTCAGCGAGCCATCCTCGTCCAATCCGAACTCGAACTTCGTGTCGGCGAGGATCACGCCGCGATCGCGCGCGTGCTCGGCCGCGCGGGTGTAGACCTCGAGCGAGCGCTCGCGCACGCGCTCCATCAGGCCGCCGTCGCCGTCGACGAGCTCGACCGCGCGCTCGAAGTCGATCGCCTCGTCGTGGCCCTCCGTCGCCTTCGTCGAGGGAGTGAAGATCGGCTCGGACAGCTGCTCGGACTCGCGCAGCCCGCCCGGCAGCTCGATCCCCGAGACGCTCCCCGTCTGCTGGTAGTCCTTCCACGCCGAGCCCGTGATGTAGCCGCGCACGACGCACTCGACGGGCAGCATGCGCAGCCTGCGCACGAGCATCCCGCGGCCCCGCACGGCCTCCGGGACGCCGTCCGTGACCGAGATCAGGTGGTTGGCGACGATCGACTGCGTCAGTCCGAACCAGAACACGGACAGACCCGTGAGCACCTTGCCCTTGTCGGGGATCGCGGTCGGATGGACGGCGTCGTACGTCGAGATGCGATCGCTCGCGACCATCAACAGGCGCTCCACGGCCGGGCGCGCGGGGTCGCCGACGCCGTACATCTCCCGGACCTTCCCGCTGGCGATGAGGGGCAGGTCGGCGAGCGTCGTCACTTGTCTCGATGCTACCAGCGCCGCCGGTGGGCGAAACGAGCTCGCTAGACCCCCGCGGGAGCGCCGACCGGCGCGCCGAGGCGGCCGACGATCTCCTCCGCGTGGCGCACGTAGCCGTCGTAGTCGAAGACCGCGTCGAGGTCGAGTGCGAGCGCCGCTACGCGCTCGTCGGCGGCGAGCAGGTCGCGGAGGTGGACCTCTTCGTCGAACGCCCGCTGGGCGAGCTCCTGGACGATCCGGTAGGCCTCATCGCGCGAGAGGCCGCGCTCGACGAGCGCGAGCAGCACGCGCTGGGAGAACAGCGCGCCGTGCGTCAGCTCGAGGTTGGCCCGCATCCGCTGCGTGTCCACCGTCATGTCGCGCGCGAGCGCGATCGTGCGGTG
>DATBCA010000203.1:0-3529 GCA_036270715.1 Solirubrobacteraceae bacterium | reverse complement strand
CGTGCGCGTCGCCGGGCTGCAGTCCGCGGCCGCCGGCGGCGGCGGGGAGGACCCGTCGTCGGACGCGCTCGCGCCGGACGGCGGCTCGGAGGCGCAGCTGAGCCTGCCGGTCGCGTCCTGAGACGCGCGCACTCCGGTACGCTGCGCGCATGACCCTCGTCGGCGTCGGCGAGCACGAGCTCGACTACGAACGCAGCGGCACGGAGGGCGCGCCACCGCTGCTTTTGATCATGGGCATGAGCGGGACGGCGCTGCACTGGACCGAGCCGTTCCTGGCGGAGCTGCGCCCGTACTTCGACGTGATCGCGTTCGACCACCGCGGCGTCGGCGCGAGCACGCCGCTGGATGGATCGATCACGATCGCGGAAATGGCCGATGACGCCGCGGGCCTGCTCGATGCGCTGTCGATCGAACAGGCGCACGTGATGGGTGTCTCGATGGGCGGGATGATCGCGCAGGAGCTCGCGCTCGCACACCCCGAGCTCGTGCGAACGCTGACGCTCGGCTGCACGTACTGTGGCGGCGAGGGCGGCGTGCTGACCTCGCCCGAGGTGTTCCAGGCACTCGCCGAGGCGCTGCTCTCGGGCGATCGCGAGCGCGCGCTGCGCGTCGGCTTCGAGGTGAACGTCACGCGCGCCGCCGAGGCGGCGAACCCGGCGCTGTACGGGCAGATGCTCTCGATCGCGGCGCAGCGCGCGGTGTCGATGCCGGTGATCCTGGCCCAGAGTCAGGCGTGCGCGGCGCACGACACCTACGAGCGGCTTGCGGACGTGCGCGCGCCGACGCTCGTGATCCACGGAACCGAGGACCAAATGCTGCCCGTTCAGAACGCGCGCGTGATCGCCTCGCAGATCCCCGGGGCGCGCCTGGAGATCCTCGACGGCGCGGGGCACCTGTACTTCTGGGAGCAGCCCGAGCGCTCGGCCGAGCTCGTGCGCGAGCACGCGGGCGCCGGCGAGCGCGCCCACGCCTGAGCGCGCCACGCGCGCGATGACGCAGCCGGCCACCGAGTTCACGGTCCCCGGCGAGGGCGTCGAGCTCGCGGGCGAGTACGCGGGCGAGGGCATCTCCGTCGTGCTGCTCCACGGGCTGACGGCGACGCGCCGCTACGTCGTGATGGGCTCAAACGCCCTCGCGCGCTCGGAGCATCACGTGGTCTCCTACGACGCGCGCGGCCACGGACGCTCCGCCCCCGCGCCGTCCCCCGAGGCGTACACGTACGAGCTGCTCGCGCGTGACCTCGAGGAGGTGGTCGCGTACCACGCGCCCGGCCGTGTGGTGCTGGCGGGCGCGTCGATGGGCGCGCACACCGCGCTTGCCTTCGCGCTCGCGAACCCCGAGCGTGTGGCGGGCATCGTCCTGATCACGCCCGGGTATGACCCGAGCGCGAGCGCGTCGGCCGAGGCGTTCGCCCGGTGGGACGCTCTGGCGCGCGGCCTGCGCGAGGGAGGGGTCGAGGGCTTCGTGCGCGCCTACGAGCTCGACGCGGTCGACGAGCGCTGGCGAGAGACGGTCGCGACGGCGATCCGTCAGCGCATGAGCGCGCACGAGCACCCACTCGCGGTCGCCGACGCGCTCGAAGCGGTGCCGCGCTCGCGCCCGTTCGAGGACTTCGAGCAGCTCGCGGCGCTCGCGTGCCCCGCGGCGGTCGTAGGCACGCGCGACGAGCCAGATCCCGGCCACCCGCTCGAGCTCGCGCGCCGCTACGCGGAGGCCCTTCCGGCTGCGGACCTCGTGGTCGAGGAGTCGGGGTCGCCGATCGCGTGGCAGGGTGGGAGGGTCTCGCGGATCATCGCCGAGGTGGCCGCGGCGGCGAACGCCGGCTAGCAGCTAGCGCCGGTCAGCGGTCCGCTCGGCCGGGCGTCTTCCGAGCGCGCATACGTGATAGCGTACAGTTGTATGCCGGAGGTCCGCAACTGGGACGGTCGGGAGTACGACCGCGTGTCGGCGCCGATGGAGGCGCTCGCGCTTGCGGTACTGGAGCGTTTGCAGCTCGCGGGGGACGAGACGGTGCTGGACGCGGGCTGCGGCTCGGGCCGCGTGACCGAAGCGATCATCGCGCGCGTGCCGCGCGGAAGGGTGATCGCGCTCGACCAGTCCGCGTCAATGGTCGCGGCGGCGCGCGAGCGTCTCGCCCGCTTCCTCGACGGCGCGAGCACGAACGGCGATGCGGCCGCGGTCGAGGTCGTGCAAGGAGACCTGCTCGAGCTCGAGCTGCGCGAGCGGGTCGACGCGGTGTTCTCGACCGCGACGTTTCACTGGATCAAGGACCACGGGCTGCTGTTCGAACGCTTGCGCGCGGCGCTGCGCCCCGGCGGGCGCCTGGTCGCGCAGTGCGGGGGGGAGGGGAACATCTCGAAGCTGCGCGCGATGGCCCAGGAGGTCGCGGCGCGCGAGGAGTTCCACGAGCACTTCGCGGGTTTCCGGCCGCCGTGGAACTACGCGGCGCCGGACGTCACGCACGAGCGCCTGCTCGCCGCGGGATTCGCCTCCGCGGACTGCTGGCTGGCGCCCGCTCCGAAGGAGCCGGAACACCCGCGCGCGTTCCTCGCGGAGATCACGTTCGGCCCGCACGTCCAGCACCTGCCGGACGAGCTGCGCGACCCGTTCATCGACGGCGTGCTCGAGCTCGCCGGCGAGCCGGTCGTCGTCGACTACGTGCGCCTGAACATCGACGCGGTCGCGTGAATCGCGCGGGCTCCGTCAGCCGAGCGCCGCTGGCTCCTCGCCGCCGGCGGTCGCGTAGACGTCGTCGGCGACCGACGCGCCGGTGAGGAACTCGACGTAGCGGCCGTCGAGCGCGAGCAGCTCGTCGTGCGTGCCGCGTTCGACGATGCGCCCGCGGTCGAGGACGAGGATCTGGTCGGAGTCGCGGATCGTCGAGAGGCGGTGCGCGATCGCGATCGTCGTGCGCCCGCGGGAGAGCTCGTCGAGCGATTGCTGGACGGCGCGCTCGGTCTCGTTGTCGAGCGCGCTCGTCGCCTCGTCGAGGATCAGGACGGGCGGGTTGCGCAGCACGGTGCGGGCGATCGCGATGCGCTGCTTCTCACCGCCCGAGAAGCGGTAGCCACGCTCGCCGACCACGGTCTCGTAGCCTTCGGGCAGCGACGCGATCAGCTCGTGGATCCGCGCCGTCCGGGCTGCGTCCTCGATCTCCTCGTCGGTCGCGTCGGGCCGAGCGAAGCGAATGTTCTCGCGAACGCTCTCGTGGAACAGGTAGGTCTCCTGCGAGACGACCCCGACGGTCGCCGCCAGCGATGCCAGGCTGGCGTCGCGGATGTCGACCCCGTCGATCGTGACGCGGCCCTCCTGCGGCTCGTACAACCGCGCGACAAGATATCCAAGGGTCGTCTTGCCGGCGCCGGTCTCGCCCACGATCGCAGTGCGGGTCCCCGCCGGAACCACGAGATCGACACCACGCACGGTCCAGTCGCCGTGCTCCTTGGTCCCCAGCGCGGTGTAGTGGAACGAAACCGCCTCGAAGCGGACCTCGCCGAGCACGGTCTCGGGGTCGAGCTCGACCGGGTGC